>JAZRPT010000017.1:0-7319 GCA_045649385.1 Faecalimonas sp.
GCACCCGAATATCCCATGGCACAGATGATACGTCCCCAGTTTGCATCATGACCTGCGATTGCAGTTTTAACAAGGTTCGAGCATGCGATGGATTTGCTTAAAATCTTTGCCTGCTCTTTTGTCTCAGCACCAATGACGTTCACTTCAAAAAGTGCTGTTGCACCCTCTCCATCACCTGCCATCTGTTTTGCTAGGTATTCATTGACTTCACGGAGACCTTTTGCAAAGATTTCATACTCTTCCGTGCCTTCCTCTATTTCTTTATTTCCTGCTATTCCATTTGCAAGCACTAACACTGTGTCATTGGTAGAGGTGTCTCCATCTACGGAAATCATGTTATAGGTATCTTCTACGTCTGCACTCAAAGCTTTCTGAAGTGCTGATTTAGAAATAGCCGCATCCGTTGTGATAAAACTAAGCATGGTACACATATTTGGATGAATCATACCAGAGCCCTTTGCCATACCACCAATGGTAACTGTCACTCCATCAATTTCTATCTGCAGGGCAATCTCTTTCTTGCAAGTATCCGTTGTCATAATCGCCTGTGCCGCCGCTGTGCCAGCCTCGATAGAAGCATTTTTAACTTCCACTAACTGTTCCACTCCTGCTGTGATTTTATCCATCGGAAGTTGCATACCGATAACTCCTGTAGAGCCAACAAGCACTGCTTCTGTTGGAATTCCCAGTACTTCACTCATTTTTTCTGCTGTTTGCTGACAGTATCCATAACCTTCCGCTCCGGTGCATGCATTCGCAATCCCTGAGTTCACCACAACTGCCTGTGCATATGCACTTTCCTTCACAATCTTTTGGTCCCATTTTACAGGCGCCCCTTTTACCACGTTGGTTGTAAATGCACCTGCCACATGACAGGGCTTCTGACTGTATACAATGGCCATATCCAAGCGTCCTTTCTTACGAATACCTGACGCCACTCCTGCTGCTTCAAAACCTTTTGCCGCCGTAACGCCCCCATCTATCTTCTTCATATCCATTCCTCCACAAATTTCTTCTACTTATTCTTATGGAAACATTGGTATTAAATTTAATCCCTCTGTCTCCGGAAGCCCAAACATAATGTTCATATTTTGAACCGCCTGACCCGCTGCACCTTTCACAAGGTTATCAATCGCTCCCATCATAATAACACGGTTGGTACGATTGTCAATCACAAAATTCACATCTACGTAATTGCTTCCCTCTACCCATTTTGTCTGCGGACAAAGTCCTTTATCTAATACACGGACAAATTTCTCTTCTTTATAATATTTATCATACGCAGCCCGAACCATTTCTTCTGTTACACCAGGTTTTAAATTTGCATATGCAGTTGCCAAAATTCCTCGATTCATCGGAACAAGGTGTGGGGTGAAATTAAGTAGCACATTTTCACCGGAAGCATATCCTAATTGCTCCTCTATCTCAGGCGTGTGTCTGTGAGATGCCACCCCATATGCTTTGATGTTCTCATTGACTTCACAATACAGATTGTCTACCTTGGCACCCCGTCCGGCTCCGGAAGTTCCTGATTTCGCATCAATAATAATGCTACTCATGTCAATGAGACCTTCCTTTGCTAACGGATAAATGGTTAATATAGAACAAGTTGTATAGCACCCCGGGTTTGCAACCAATCTTGCTTTTTTCACATCCTCACGATTCACTTCACACAGACCGTAAACAGCTTCCTCTATAAACTCGGGACTCTTATGCTCTATCTTATACCACTTTTCATAAGTAGCAACATCCTTGATACGATAATCTGCACTCAAATCCACAATCTTCACTTTTGATAGAATGTCTTCATTTAATATAGAAGCAAGAAACCCTTGTGGTGTAGCTGTAAAAATTACATCCACTTGCTTAGCCAATTCTTCAATATTATCATCTAGACAAACATCGTCTACAATCTGAAACATATTCTGATACACTTCATAATATTTCTTATCTATGTAACTTCTGGAACCATACCATTTAATTTCTACTTCTTTATGTCCCATTAAAATTCTAACCAATTCGCCGCCGGCATACCCGGTTGCACCAATAATACCTGCTTTAATCATAATATACCTACCTCATATTTTTATATTGCATAATTATACACATATCATGCATATTATTCAATAGTTAATTTTACACAGTTTTTATTTATAATGCAACCCGTTTTATATTACTTTTTCATATAAATGTAAATTTTTATGCATAAATTTTCATTTTTCTCTTGATTTTATGCAAAATAAGGAGTATAGTGTGCATATTGATTACAAAAACCATTTTTTAGGAGGCATATATTATGAAAGAAAAAGTTGTTTTAGCATATTCCGGTGGTCTTGATACCACAGCCATTATCCCTTGGTTGAAGGAAAATTTTGATTATGAAGTTATCTGCTGCTGCATCGACTGTGGACAGGGCGAAGAACTCGACGGACTTCATGAACGTGCAAGATTATCCGGTGCTTCTAAATTATATATAGAAGATATTGTAGATGAATTCTGCGATGATTATATCGTACCATGCGTACAGGCAAATGCTGTATATGAAAACAAGTACTTACTTGGTACTTCTATGGCTCGTCCAGTTATCGCAAAAAGATTGGTAGAAATCGCAAGAAAAGAAGGCGCTGTTGCTATCTGCCACGGTGCTACCGGCAAAGGAAATGACCAAATTCGTTTTGAACTTGGTATCAAAGCACTTGCACCGGATATCAAAATCATCGCTCCATGGAGAATGACAGATATCTGGACAATGCAGTCTCGTGAAGATGAAATCGAATACTGTAAGGCACATGGCATTGACCTACCATTTGATGCAAGCCACAGCTACAGCCGTGACCGCAACTTATGGCACATCAGTCACGAAGGTTTGGAATTGGAAGACCCGGGTCAGGAACCAAACTACGATCACTTATTAGTATTAAGTGTTTCTCCTGAAAAGGCACCGGATGATGGTGAATACATAACTATGACATTTGAAAAAGGTATCCCTACATCTCTTAACGGTGAGAAAATGAAAGTTTCAGACATTATTAAGAAATTAAATGTACTTGGTGGAAAACATGGTATCGGTATTATTGATATCGTAGAAAACCGTGTAGTTGGTATGAAATCCCGTGGTGTGTATGAAACACCGGGCGGAACTATCTTAATGGAAGCTCACCAACAATTAGAAGAACTTGTATTAGACCGTGCTACTATGGAAGCCAAAAAAGATATGGGTAACAAACTTGCTCAAATCGTATATGAAGGAAAATGGTTCACACCACTTTGTGATGCTGTAAAAGCATTTGTGAAATCAACACAAGAATATGTGACAGGTGAAGTGAAATTCAAACTTTACAAAGGAAACATTATCAAAGCTGGTACTACTTCTCCATATTCTTTATACAATGAATCTCTTGCAAGCTTTACAACCGGTGATATGTATGATCATCACGATGCAGACGGATTCATTACCTTATTCGGACTTCCGTTAAAAGTTCGTGCAATGAAATTAGCAGAAGTAAAGGCAAATGAAAAATAAAAAAAATGACATAATTTAAGGGATGTGAAATCAAAAATCACATCCCTATTATCATGCCCTCTACTAAATTGTACCACTCAGTTTCTTCACAATGGCATTCATTTCTTCCCATTTGTTTTCCATATCCTGCACCAGTTTCATCTGGGTACGAGCACGGTCCAGATTATGATGCTCTCTATGAATTTTGAAATAGGTATCTCCTTGCAAATAGTCCGTCAAGAAACGCATACCGCATTCAAAAGTCATTACTTTTGCTCCCATTGGAAGCAATTCAATTTCTTTTTCCGTAAGTTTGCCACCGCAACCTTCAATGAAACCTTTTGCATACAGTTCAAACAGTTCCATGTCACACCATACTTTATCAAGGTCTGTCTCATCTTCTGCCGCCGTACTTGCGCCAAAACGAATAGAGTCACCAAAATCATTCATGGCAAGTCCCGGCATAACCGTATCAAGGTCAATCACGCAGATACCTTTATGTGTTTCATTATCAATCATGATGTTGTTCAGTTTCGTATCGTTGTGTGTCACACGAAGCGGCAATTCACCTTTTGCCAACATATCACCAAATACATTTGCTGTGTCCTCTTGTGAAAGATAAAAATCAATTTCTGCTTTTACAGAAGCTGCGCGCCCACACACATCATCTGCAATGGCTTTTTTAAACACCTCAAATCGTGCTTTTGTATCATGGAAACCTTGAATTGTCTCATGAAGGGTTTCGGCCGGATAATCTGCAAGCAAGCGTTGGAAATTACCAAATGCTACAGCACTTTCATAAAAATCTTCCGGATTTTCTACTTTATCATAACCGGTTGCATCTTCAATAAAGATATACGTTCTCCAATATCCACCTTCAGAATCCACAAAATATGAATTTCCTTCTTTCGTCGGAATTACAGTCAGTGTTTCTCTGTCAGGGTTGCCGCCATTTTCTATAATTCTCTCACGCAAGAAAGAGGTAACACCCAAAACATTTTCCATCAATTCCACTGGCTTGGTAAAAATATTTGTGTTCATGCGCTGCAGAATCGCACGTCCGTTGGTGCCGTCTTCCTTCTGGGTTATTACTAAAAATGTGTCATTAATATGACCGCTTCCATAACGAGTTGCGCTTACTACTGCACCACCAAATGGGAATGCAGACAATGCCTCGCTTCTTGTGCACCATACTTCCTCCGGATATATTCCTTTATCCTTCATGTTTTGAATTGCCGCCATAACTACCGGCTTATCCTCTTTGTATGTTACACCAAACCATTTGTCCTGAGATGTCAAAACCGTTACAGTTGCTCGATTATCAGCTAATAGATTGCTAACCACTGTCGGAAGGAAGTATTCACATTTCAATGGATTGTTCTTTAATCCTTCTTCCATAAATGCTGCAAAACCATTTTTAATCTCCTGTAAGAAGCTTGCGGAAAATCCCCACATGTTCATAGACACCACGCTGTCTACAGCCAATGGCACCCACGTTGCTCCGTCATCCTCTGTATAGGCAGCACCGTCACCTTTTTTCTCAATGCGAGTGCGTTCTTCTACCTTCACCAGATAATCATTTTCATCCAGCGTGCAGACACCACGTGCCACATGACCGTTCTCTGTTAAGGTGTTTTCCAGACGATAACCAACCATTGCGTAGCGATATTTATCATCATCCTCATGGGTAGACAAGAAATCATAAATCTTTTGGAAGGCATCACGTCCATAATAGTCATCGGCATTAATTACCACAAACGGACCATCAATCAAATCAATTGCGCTCAGCACCGCGTGAGCTGTTCCCCAAGGCTTCACTCTGCCTTCCGGAACTTCAAATCCTTCCGGAATATTATGTAAATCCTGATATGCATACTCTACATCTATATATTTCCCAATGCGGTCTCCGATTGCTTCTTTGAAATCTGCTTCATTTTCTTTTTTAATAATAAATACAACCTTTTCAAAGCCTGCACGTTTGGCATCAAAAATGGAAAAGTCCATAATAATATGCCCCGTCGCATCAATCGGGTCAATCTGCTTTAACCCTCCATAACGACTTCCCATACCAGCCGCCATAATCACCAATACCGGTTTGTTCATTGTTTATTCCTCCTTGTACTACGTTTGTCACCAATCGTTGCAACTATTATAGCATGCGAAATTATTCTATTTCTTTGTTCTATTCGTACAAGTTTTTATACAATTACTGCTTTTGCAAAACACACCGGCAAATGGAAATTCGGTGTCGCGCTATCAATCGGAGAAAAACTTCCGAAATGCTGAATTTCCTCTCCCTCTGCAATTTTATAGAAGTTGCAATAGAATTCTTTTCCTGCTTTAATTGCACTAAAATTACATATCTCATTCAAGTAGGTTTCCGGGAATAATACTTCCAAGAACCACTTATTTTCTTCTATGGTTGATTTTACACCAGTCTCTTCATACTGAGCATCGGTAATAAACTGTCTTCCATGTCTACCCTCTCCAAAATTGGCAAGCATAGCACCATGTGAATTGATTTCAAAATTGGTATACATACAATCATTGCTGATTTCCCCTTCCGGAAATGCAAGGAAAACTTCCATGGCACTGTCTTTGTATACCGGGTCTTTGTGGTTTTTATATTTGCAAACCGGGTTTGTCTCCTCGCAAACCATTTTCACAAATAAACCCTCTCCTTCTACATAGCCCATCCAACCATAAGCTTTTGGCTCCTGCTTGCTGTCCCACATATAATGATTGATTGAAAATTTCTCACATTGTTCAATTTGATTTCTGCTTTCGATTCTTTTTACTTGGTATTGCATCTTTTTTTTTGCTCCTTCTCTTTTTATATTTCGTGTATAAATAAACCGCTTCTTAGCTTCGGTTCAAACCAGGTTGATTTCGGTGGCATCAAAAGCCCCGCATCCGCAACGTCGAACAACTCCTGTATGGAAGTCGGATACATGGCAAACGCTACTTTTGCATCCACCTCTACTCTGCGTTCTAGTTCCTCAAGTCCACGAATACCTCCAACAAAATCAATTCGTGTATCAATTCTCGGGTCACCGATTCCAAGAATCGGTGTAAGCAACTTGTTCTGTAATATGGAAACATCCAATCCTTCCACCGGATGCATACTCTTATCCTGGTCCTTTACAGCTAAACGATACCATTCCCCTTCCAGATACATGGTAAATTCACCCTTTTGCATCGGATGATGGTCAGTGCTTTGGTCCAATGTCACATCGAATATACCTGATACTTTTTCCAAAAACTGTTCCGATGTGTAGCCGTTCAAATCCTTCACCACTCGGTTGTAATCCATGATCATCAGTTGCTCATCCGCAAACAAAACTGAAAGGAAGTAGTTAAATTCTTCCGTTCCGTCATATTCAAGATTCTGCTCCCTTCTTTTCAGACCAACCTTAACCGCTGATGCTGCCCGATGATGCCCATCTGCTATGTATATTTTACCAAGCTTCTGAAATTCATTTTGGATGTCCCGAATCTGCTCTTTACAGTCAATGCGAAAGACGCGATGACGAATGCCATCCTCTGAGGCAAAATCGTACAACGGTTCTTCTTGTTTCTTAGCCGCAATAATCTCACGAATCACTGTATTCGCGCGATATGCCAGATAAATCGGTCCTGTCTGCGCATTGCAGGTATCTACATGCCTGATACGGTCACGCTCTTTTTCTTCACGGGTCTTTTCGTGTTCTTTGATAACCCCGTTTCGATAATCGTCAATAGACGCACACGCTACTAATCCATCTTGTACACGACCATTCATGGTCAATTCATAAATATAATAGCATGCCTGACTTTC
>JAZRPT010000018.1:0-5223 GCA_045649385.1 Faecalimonas sp.
TGGTATCGGTTCCACAGCTTGCATGATGTGCGTGATACTCAATCGTACCGATTGGAATGACAAAAGGTACTTTTCGTTTCTTTGCATCTTCCAGTTCCTTATAGAACATATCAACCATCTGCATATGTCATCCCTCCTAATAATTAATTTCCTAGAACTCCAACTCGTACAATGTTCCAATTTCCGGACAGATTAAATCGCATCCATCTTCTGTTACTGCGATACCTTTCTCCCATCTTACTCCAAATGTATCTGTTGAAATGTATGTATCGATTTGGAATGTCATATTTGGCTGTAACAAGTAGTCTGAGCTTGTTTCGCACCAAGGTGCTTCTACTTCAATCATTCCAGTTCCGTGAAGTGGTCCGTATACGAAGTTGTCTTTGTATCCGTTTGCTACATAGTAATCATAGAAGCCTTGTGCAATCTGAGCTGCAGGTACACCAGCTTTAATCTGTGCTTGTGACCATCTGTGTGCTTCTAAACCAAACATTACGATGTCTCTTCTCTTACCTTCCAATTTACCCAACACGATTGGATAACCGATTGCTGCTGAGTAACCGTCAATCTTTGCTGAAAGGTTCAACTGTACGATATCGCCTTTTTCAAACTTACGATAGCTTGAACGAGAAATCGCATGTCTTGTAGATGCTTCTGAGAATACGTACATTGGAAGTCCTTCGTATTCAGCACCGTGTTCATATACAACTCTCTGTGCTACACCAACCATCTGAAGTTCTGTCATACCTGGTTTGATTTCTTTGATAACCTGTTGTGTTGCAAGTTCTGCGATGCGATAACCTTCTCTTAAGCAGTTAATTTCGTTTGCTGTTTTAATCGAACGAAGTGTTACCATAATGTGGTCTGCTCTTACGATCTCTGCTTCTGGGAATGCTGCTTTGATTCCTTCCATGATAATTACAGAAGTATCTAAGGAACTTGCCACACCAATGCGAAGTTTCTTACCTGTTACTCCGATTGCGTTAAATACATCTTGGTATGTATCTGGTACTAACTCTGGATATGCCGGATCAGCACTTTCTCTGTATTCTTTTAAGATGAAAATCTTTTCGATTTTTGAACGGTCTGCTGCGAAGTGACGGCTTTCTGGTCCTGCCATTAATGCTGCATCTCCGTTTGCTGCGATTGCTACACCACATCTTTCAAAAAGTGGCCAAAAGCCTGAGAAGTAACGTGCGTTTGCATAATCTGCTTCGTTAGAGTTTACGATTAATACATCTAATCCTTCTTTTTGAATTAAGTTTGCTGCTCTTTGAATCCTTTCTTTGTACTCGTAATCTGGAATTCTAATTGTTCCGTGTTCTGCCATGATAATGTCCTCCTTGTTTGTGTTTATATTTGATATTTTATTTTTATGTGACATACCTTTTAGTCACATGCATATCCATTTTCTGTATAGAAAGCTACTTGTCTTGGCTCTGCTCTTCCATATAATGCCACGATTGGTTCGTCACTTTCTAACATAATTGCATACTGTTCTTCGAACGCTGCCGTATATTTCCCGAAGTCTTTTTCTTCGTTTGTACGAAGGCAACGAACTCTCTCTGCTTCTACTGTCACACAGATCTCTTTCACCGGTGGTCTGTCCGGATAAAACAACGTAATACGAATGTGCGCATCCTTGTCACCCGTATTTGTAATGATGTTGGACTCATGTCCCGGAATCTCATTTTCACCCTTTGGTGGCAACTCGGCATCCGGAAAAATCCATACTTTTTTGCCGTATCCCATCTTATTACTCTCCTTTTTTATTTTTTGATATATTCTGTGGCAAACTTAGCCTATTATCTTAAGTTTATTTTATCATTGCCAAATGTCCCATTTCTTGTCATATAGCACGAAAAAAAAGTAATATCTTCTGAAAACTTGCCACAATTTAACAATACGGTGTTTAGAAAGCGAAAAAAAGTTCCAAAAACAGCTAATTGCTATCTTCGAAACTTTCTCTCTATGCCAATTTATTTGTTTTCGTTTTATACATTTTTATGTGATTTACAACACTATTTTTACACATTTTTCCAAAATATTATTTTAATTTTTTTAAATAGTAATATCTTCTGATTTTTTATCAAAATTACACAAAAACATTCCCATTATTTGTAAATTGTTATATAATGATATTTGTTATATAATGTTATATAGATTTTTAGGAGGTTGCCATGTTAGGATTAGATTATAATGAGCGTGTTGCACACGAAATGCAGAATATTCCCTTGTCATATTATTATGTAGATAAGAAGCATCCTGCATACCATGCACCTTTACACTGGCATAGGCCTTCTGAGATTGTACGTGTGTTAAGCGGAAAACTGAAGATGTACTTAGATGGGAAAAAGATTATTGTCATGCCTGGTGATATTTTATTTATCAATCAGGAAATCATTCACGGTTTTTCCCCAATTGACTGTGTCTATGAGATTATTAACTTTGATGCAGATGAGATTTTGCTTCGCACTTCCCTTTGTAAGGATGCGTTAAGAATCTTTACCAGCAGTCATGTAAATGTCCTCCCGTTTCATCCAACAGAGGACGCTTCCTTACACCACATAGCCAATCAGTTGTTTACATTTGCTTCAGTAGAATCATCGGATAACGATTTGCTGGTTCTGGGTGCACTGTTCCAGCTATTAGGCACAATTTACGCGAAGCATCATTATACGGAGAACTACAAAAGTTCTACCAATGCAAAAGTATTTAAACCTCTTTTAGAATACATAGAGAAATCTTACATGAAGCCAATTACATTGGCAGAAATGGCACAGGTTTCCGGAATGTCAACGAGTCACTTCTCGGTATTGTTCCATGACTTCTTCAGGCAGACTCCAATTGATTATCTGAACGCTTACCGAATTGAAAGAGCATGTTTATTTTTAATTAATTCTGATTATCCGGTTACAGAAGTGGCATATAAATGTGGCTTCAATGACAGCGCATATTTTGCAAAAGTATTTCGAAAATATAAGAATTCAACGCCGAAAAAATATCGCACCATATTTACAGCGCCTACGAATGAAGGTGTGATGAAAAAGTAAATAAAAAATCCCGCTCTCATAATGGCCTAGTTCATTCGCCAGGACTGAGTAGTCGGGATTTTTTTAATTTCATTATAAGTAAAATGTAACATTTCTTTTAGTCGTAGTCTTTTTTTTGCTCTTCTTACGTATTTGTGGCAATAAACGGTTTATTGCAAGACCTATATCGCTAATATGATTTAATGTTTTTTGTGGTAATTTCAAATACCAATTTGGGATTTTTATTTCAGTGTCTTTTTCATATGTTCGCATAATCATACCTCCTTGAAAGAAATTTCTCCATTGTTCTGCAGCTCTTTTAATGCCAATATTTGAGATTCATAATCACCATAGCCCATTTTCTTATATTTAGCTATAGTACCTCTATTTAATAATTCTACTACATGTTTTTTAGAACGATACATAAATATTTTCCCATCATGGCAACATACAATACATAGTCTATACTTATTTTTTAATGCAGAATTAAAATCATTAATACTTGGTGGCATACTATTGGGATGCGTATGTATAACCAATAAATTTTCATTTTCTGCTATTGCTTTCTTAGTTGCCCTGGAATATTTAATTCTGCTTTCTGACTTTTGCTCTGTTTCCGAAGCAATCACTTCTAATGTATCAATATCAAGCCAATACATATCTTCAAATAGTGTTCCACTTCGATGTTCAAGCATTCTTTTTGTAAGTTGATATACTTTTCGATTAAGTGCTTTGTCATTTGAAATCCTATCGAATTTATTACGATATTCACCACTATTAATATAAGAATGGTTGACAGTCGTATTCTTATTCCTTCCATATCGTTGCACTTCCTGTAATTCCGACTGCATTTTCATCTCTCCTTTCATATTATTAAACCTCAAATAAAATGTCAAGCCCAATACAATCCCCTCGCTACTGTCATATTCAATTGTTTAAACAAGAAAATATCGGCGAACCGCCATCACGATGATAGAAAGAGGAATGACTTTTCATCACCCCTCTAATGATTTTTAGTAGTTATCTCTACGCTCGAATGGATTTAAGGTCTCCAGTCCGACCACGCATTGCGTAACTTTATTATAGGTAAGTTTTTAGAACTTGTCAACACGTTTTTTTAAGACAAAAGCAGGGCTTGGCAAAATCACAATTGCCAAGCCCGTATTGTTTTATATGAGTTTTAATTTAACCTCCAAGGTACGCCTTCTTAACTTCATCACTTGCAGCCAGTTCAGCACCTGTTCCACTCAGAACAATCTCACCAAGTTCAAGCACATACGCTCTATCAGATATAGCTAAAGATTTACCTGCGTTCTGCTCCACAAGTAGAATGGTTGTTCCATCATCGCGTAATTGTTTGATAATCTCAAACACCTGGTCAACCAAAAGTGGTGACAAGCCCATAGAAGGCTCATCCAATAGTAATAGTTTTGGACGGCTCATCATGGCTCTACCAATTGCCAGCATCTGCTGTTCACCACCGGAAAGTGTTCCGGCAATCTGGTTCTTTCGTTCTGCAAGTCTCGGAAAACGTTCGTATATATTTTCAATATCCTTCTTTAACAGAGATTGGTCCTTCTGCGAAAAACCACCCATTAACAGGTTCTCATATACTGTCAATTCCTGAAAGATTCTTCTGCCTTCCGGAACCTGTGTAAGACCGGCATGAACAATTTTATGACATGGCATTTTCGTAATATCCTGTCCATCAAATGTAACACTTCCATGTCTTGAAGGAATCAGTCCGATAATGCTCTGCATGGTAGTGGTTTTTCCAGCACCATTCGCACCTATTAAGGTAACGATTTCACCTTCATTTACTTCAAAGCTAATTCCTTTCAATGCTTGAATTACACCATAATATACCTGTAGGTCTTTTACTTCTAATAATGCCATCTCTTAGCCTCCAATATATGCCTTGATAACCTCTGGGTCATTTAAAGCTGTCTTTGTATCACCTTGTGCAAGCACGGTACCAAAGTTAAGTACTGTTACTTCATCACAAAGTCCGGATACAAATTTCATATCATGCTCGATGAGAAGGATTGTCATATCGTACTCATCTCTGATGCGTGTAATAATATTCATAAGGTCTGCTGTCTCATTCGGATTCATACCTGCTGCCGGTTCATCCAAAAGCAAAAGCTTTGGATTCGTTGCAAGTGCACGCGCAATCTCCAATTTTCGTTGT
>JAZRPT010000019.1:0-8424 GCA_045649385.1 Faecalimonas sp.
TGCTTGGAAATTGCCATTAACGTTTAAAGTCTGGGTGCAAGCGGCCTGCGTATTCTGTAGCACTTTGGTAGACCGTATTGTAACAGGTTATCCAAGAAACGAAGTGGGAGCCATCTGCGAGGAACTTGGATATCAGGACAACTTAGTTGATGTTGGAGAGCCATTTGGACTTTGGGTAATCGAAAGTGACAAGGATATCAGTGGAGAACTTCCATTAGATAAAGCAGGGTTGCCAGTTGTGTTTACAGACAATCAAAAACCATACAGAGAAAGAAAGGTACGTGTATTAAACGGTGCACATACAGCATCTGTGTTAGCAGGCTATTTATATGGATTAGATATTGTCCGAGACTGTATGCATGATGAAATCATGGGTAAATTTATTCGACAAGTAGTTATGGAAGAAATCGTTCCACAGGTACCACTGCCGATTGAGGAAGTACAAGCATTTGCGGCATCTGTATTTGAACGTTTTGAAAATCCATTTATCGACCATGCATTACTTTCTATCTCCCTTAACTCTGTTTCAAAATGGAAAGCGAGAGTATTGCCGTCGTGTAAGGACCACTATGTACAGAAGGGTGAGTTACCACGTCTCGTTACGTTTTCTCTGGCTGCATTATTTGCCTTCTATTCTTCAGATGATTTAAGAGACGGTACACTTTATGCGAAGAGAGCAGATGGAACGGAATATGCAATCCATGATGATGAAGCTGTGCTACAATTCTTTGCAGAACATAGTACTAAGGAACCAAAGGAATTTGTATCGGCAGCACTCTGTAATGAGAAATTCTGGGGTGAGGACTTAACTGTATATAATAAAATAGAAGAAACGGTGACAGCGTGGTATACGCTACTTAAGACAGATGCAACTGGTGCGTTAAAGAAAGTGTTAGGTATGTAAGATGAAAGTAATTAAAATACATCAAAATGATAATGTGGCTGTTGCTGTGGAAGGACTTGCTGCGCAAGAAACATTTATAATTGATGAGAAAACATATACATCAACTATGGATATTCCGGCAGGACACAAGATTGCAATTCAGCAGATAACAGTAGGTGAAAATATTATCAAATATGGGTTTCCTATTGGGCATGCCAAAGAAACCATAGAGATTGGTGATCATGTACATTCTCACAATGTCAAATCGAACCTGGGTGATTTGTTAGAGTATACGTATGAGCCTAATATAACGGAAGTAAATCAGGTTGAAAGCCAGACCTTTATGGGATATCGACGTAAAGATGGAAAAGTGGGAATTCGTAATGAAGTATGGATTATTCCTACGGTCGGCTGTGTGAATTCCATTGTCAGAGAGATTGAGGCGCAGTCTCAACAATACAAATTGGAAAATGTGGAAGGAATCTATGCTTATAATCATCCATATGGCTGTTCACAGTTGGGAGCAGACTGGCAGATGACATTGGAATATCTCTGTGGTTTGATTCGTCATCCAAACGCAGGTGCTGTGTTGGTGGTAGGATTGGGCTGTGAAAATGGAAACATACCGGAATTAAAGAAATTCCTTGGTGAGTATGACAGTGAGCGTGTCAAATTTTTGGTTTGTCAGGAAGAAGAGGATGAAATAAAAAAAGGAGTGGAAATGGTGAAGGAACTGAGTGCATTTGCAAATCAGTTCAAGAGAGAAACCACTCCTGCATCAGAACTTGTACTTGGTCTGAAATGCGGAGGTTCTGATGGTTTTTCCGGCATTACAGCAAACCCATTACTAGGTTGCATTTCTGACAAGTTGATTGCCCAGGGGGGGAGTTCGATTTTAACAGAGGTTCCGGAAATGTTTGGAGCTGAAACAATATTGATGAATCGCTGTCGCGATAAAGAATTATTTCAAAAGACAGTAAGTTTGATTAACGATTTTAAGCAATATTTCATGCGTTATGGGGAAAAGGTGGATGAAAATCCTTCTCCTGGAAACAAAGAAGGCGGAATCACAACTTTAGAAGACAAATCCTTAGGCTGTGTTCAAAAAGGTGGAATCAGTCCGGTGGAAGATGTTCTAAAATATGCGGAACCTGTGAAACAGCATGGTCTGTCGCTTCTAAACGCTCCCGGAAATGATTTGGTTGCCTCCAATGCATTGGTTGCATCGGGAGCCCACATGGTCTTATTTACCACAGGAAGAGGTACCCCGTTTGGATGTCCGGTGCCGACTGTGAAGGTGTCAAGTAACACGGCACTTTATAATAAGAAAAAGGCATGGATTGACTATAATGCAGGCGCCCTGTTAGAAGGGGTATCTATGCAACAATTGGCCGAAGATTTTTATCAATATTTATTGCAGCTTGCTTCCGGTGAAATCCAGGCAAAATCCGAGATGTTAGATAAACATGAACTTGCAATTTTTAAGGATGGTGTTACACTATAAAGTAGATACTGTTTTATCAACATGGAGGATTATAAATATGAAAATAAAGAAAACCCTTGCAGTAGTAATGGCCCTGGCGGTTGTAACTACATCATTTGTAGGATGTGGGGCTAAAAGAGTCAATCATACATTGCCAACGTTTAACGATGAGGATTCCATCATCCGTTCGGCCTGGTGGTGTCCGGACCCGACGTCTGAGAATTATGATGTGTACAAAGAATGTGGGTTAAACACCCTATTATTAGTGAATCACAATTTCCGCACAGGGGATTTCGGTACAAGCGACAATCAATTACAACTTACGAAAGAAGGATGTTATTACATCGGAACTCCGCAAGGGTTTGAAGGCGAGACGATGACAGATAAATCTCTGGCTTTGGCAAAAGAAAAAGGTCTGGATGTCATTCTTGCAGAAGGTGCAGCTTATTTTGCTTGGGTTGGAGAGCCTGTAAATGTGTATAAAGATTTCACAATCGATTATAGTGATTATGAAGATATTATCGTGGGTGTCTTTTCCGGTGATGAGCCATCTGCTCCGGAGATTAAGGAACAGGCAAAAAACATTAAAAATGCAGAAAAAGCATTTCCAAACGTTCCATATTTTGCAAACTTATTTCCATGCTATGCGGATTCCGCTAACACTCTAAAAACAGATAGTTATTTTCAATATCTGGAAGAATATGGAAAAGAGTTTATGTCAAAAACCAGTGAGCCACGTATGATTTCTGTAGATTTTTATCCGTTTATTGGAGCTAACAATGAAAAGTGGTTCTACAACTATGAGTTACTTACCGACAAAGCGATGGAATATGATGCAGATATTCATATGTTCATCCAATCTTGTGTTTCAGCAGATAATTCTCATCGTATGCTGAATGAGAAGGAGATACTTGTGCAAGTAAATACTGCCCTTGCATATGGTGCAAAGGCGTATTCATACTTCCTTTACACACCTGCGGGTGAAGGATATCCGGAGGGACTCGTTGATGGAGCGGGAAAACCAGCCGCAATGTACTATCATGCACAGAAGGCCAATGCGTCAGTGGCTTCCCTGGAAAACGCGTATATGCACTATGATTATGTAAATACTATACCTGTTACAGATGATGAGCGCGATTATGCAGAAGGTGCATTTGGATTTCTCCCTATCATGAAGAACTTAGGAACTTGTGAGGAATCGGAAATACTGGAAAGTGTAACTTCTACGAATCGTGCATTGGTAAGTATCCTGCGTGATAAAGATGGAAATGAAGCCTTTTATATTATGAACTATTTTGATAATGGTGATTCCGAGATGGAAGAAGACTGTACGATTACACTGAATCTCAAAGGAATGAAGAAGGTTGCGCTTTATGGAACGGTAGATTGTCTTGAGGGAGATGTACAAGATGTGAAAAAGAATGAATTCACATATACGCTTACTCCGGGTGAAGGAATGTTAGTGATACCATATCGTAAATAATTGAAATTAGGGGAGGCATGATATGAAAGCAATTTTTGAAGCAATTAATAACATTTTTGGTTTTGTAACACCGGTATCTGATTTCTTGTGGGATTTCCCAAAAAATTTTGAGTGGTATAGAAATATCCCATTGTTAGGAGATTTATCGCTAGCTATCATTGTACTGGTTGGTTCCGGACTTTTCTTTAGTTTCAAATTAGGGTTTGTTCAAGTGACACACTTTAAAAAAGGAATTAAGACGCTGACAAAGAAAAGAAATGCGGAAACAGGTATTTCTCCATTAGCATCTTTTTTCCTAAGTACTGCGATGCGAGTAGGACCTGGTAATATTATTGGTGTAACTGGTGCGATTGCAGTGGGAGGACCGGGAGCCTTGTTTTGGATGTGGGTATCTGCATTCTTCGGTATGGCTACAGCCTATATGGAAGGTACTTTGGCGCAGATATTTAAGGAGAAGAAAGAGGATGAATTTGTAGGTGGGCTTCCGTTCTATGGAAGGAAGCTGCTTGGAAATAAAGTGTGGATAGGTGTATTCCTTTCTATTCTCTATATTCTATATGCACTATGTTGTCTGCCGGCACAAGGTTTTAACGTGGTTTCTTCTGTGGGAAGAATTGCGGAAGTGGTAACCGGAAGTAGTATGGAATCGGATTCTATTTTCTACTATATTGTAGGGGCTGTTGTGGTTGTTTTGACAGCTGTTGTTGCCTTTGGCGGAATTAAGAAAGTAACGAAATGGACAGATAAGATGGTTCCGGTAATGGCTGTTGTTTATGTGGTAACAGTATTGGCTTTGATTCTTATTAACATTACAAGAATCCCATTTTTCTTTACGTCTGTATTTAGAGGAGCTTTTGCTCCAGATGCTATTTTTGGCGGATTGTTCGGTACGGTGCTTGCCCAAGGTGTAAAACGTGGATTGATGTCCAATGAAGCAGGGCAGGGTACCATTACCATGCCGGCGGCTGCAGCGGATGCTGACCACCCTTGTGAGCAAGGTATTGTTTCTTCACTGGGTGTGTTTTTGGATACGATTGTGATTTGTACACTAACAGGGTTTGTAGTTGTTATGGCACATTGTTGGTTGGGAGATTCCGGTGCAGCATGGATGGAATTAGATAAACTTCCAATGTTTACGGAGTCGGTGGCTACACTTACACCGGGAACAGCGCTTAATGCAGTGATGTCAGTGCTGGTGAGTTTGTGCTTTGGTTTGTTTGCATACACCTGTCTGCTAGGTATGATTAGTTTTTCGGAAATTGTGGCAAATCGAATCAGTACAACAAAGGTATGCATTAACCTAGTTCGTGTTATCTGCCTGTTTGTTGCAGCGTTTGGTATTCTATGTAATATTGCAGGATTGGAACTTGGTAACTTGTGGGCATTTTCGGATTTAGGCAATATTCTGATTGTGTACTTTAATATTCCAATTGTCTATATTGGAGCGAAGTATGTATTCCGTGCGACAAAGCATTATAAGAGAAACGACGGTACGCCATTTACTTCTAAGGAAATCGGAAGAAATGATTGTACGTATTGGGATGAAAAAGTAAAAGAACAGTAAAGTAAAAAAATCGACTACCATAATAACGGTAGTCGATTTTAAAGTGTCTGTTGTTTCTTATAAAGTATCTCCACGTCTTACATATCCAGGAGTCTCAGCATCTGCAACCAATTCTTTGCAATGAATCAGTTTTGAATGTTTTCCGACAACATAGTTTTCAACGTGAATTCCTTCCTCGATATAGGAGTTCGGAAGAATCAAGGAGTTCTTGATAACCGTTCCTTTTTTGATTACACAACCACGTCCAATAATTGAGTTGATAACAGTTCCTTCAATTGTACAACCATTTGATATTACAGACTGTTTGATTTCCGCAGTATCAAAGTAGTGTGTAGGACAAGAGTCATTGGTACGTGTAAATATTGGCCAATCTTCGTCAAACAAGTCTCTTGTATCTTCATATTTAATTAAGGAAAGGTTGGCATCGTAGTAACTCTTGAAGTTTGTAATCGCTGCAAAATAACCTTCATGCTTATAGCCACGTACATCCAATTCTTCGCATTCAATATTAATAATCTGAGAGAGCGTATACATAGAAGATAAACCTCTTGCCTTGTTAATCAGTTCGATAAATAAATCTTTCTTCATAACATATGTGTCCATGAAAATGTCTCTTTCAGCTTCGTTACCACGATTTTTTGCAAGTGCCAGCACACCGTTTTGACGGTTGAGTGTCAGGTAAGCACAGTTCAAACAATTTGTAGTTGCATCATGCACAGAATGATATAATAAAGTAATATCAGCGCCACTATTCATATGCTCTTTCAGAAGAACATCAAAGTCCTGTGTGAAAATCATATAACTTGGTGCAATCACAACATATTCTTCCTTCATCTTTTGAATACTGTCCATATTTTCTGCAAAAGCAGCAATGTCAGTGTTGTAAATGTCGTTCTTAGCATGGCTGTCCGCAAACAAAATCTGCAATTTTCCTCTTTTAGAGTTGATGTTGTAATGACGACCGATTCCAAGATGTTCGATCAGGGAACGCGGATTGCTTCCGGCAAACACCTGAATACGGTCAATCCCACTATTACTCATATTTGAAATAGGGAAGTCAACAACACGGTATCTTCCAAGGAAAGAAAAAGCACCGATAGGACGGTAGTCCTGCATTCCTTCTACCCAAATATGATTTCCGGATGTATTAACAATTCCAAATGCTCTTGCCATATTATTTTACCCCCTCTACATCATTTGCTACCAGTTCAATGTGCTCGCTGTTCGGACTGCCAACAACAGCACCTTTGCCGATTCTGACACCATCGGCAATCAGAGCACGATTTATCACAGCACCATCTTCAACCACTGCGTTAGGCATCAAAACAGAATCCAGAACCTTGGCATTTGCACCGACTTTCGCACCTGTAAATAAAACAGAGTTTTCAACATCACCGTCAATTACACAACCCTGTGTAATGTATGCACGTTTAATGTTGGCATTCGCACCTACATATTGCGGAAGTGTTGTTACGTCTTCGGTGTAAATCTTCCAAGCAGAATCACCCAAGTCTAATTCGTTCTTGTCATCAAGAAGGTCCATGTTCGCTTCCCATAAGGAATCAATAGTTCCAACATCTTTCCAGTAGCCTTTGAAATTGTAAGCATACAAATTACGCCCATCATTCAAAAGTCTTGGAATAATATCTTTACCAAAGTCATGGTGAGAGTCTTCATTTACCATATCTTCAACAAGCATCTGGCGAAGTAATTTCCAATTAAAAATATAAATACCCATAGAAGCCAGGTTGCTCTTTGGAACAGGAGGTTTTTCCTCGAATTCAATAATACGTCCCGTTTCATTGGTGTTCATAATACCGAAACGGCTTGCTTCTTCCATAGGAACACCGATAACTGCGATAGTGGCATCGGCGTTATTTGCCTTGTGATGTGCAAGCATTTCCGCGTAGTCCATTTTGTAAATGTGGTCGCCGGAAAGGATTAATACATATTCTGGTTCGTATGTATCAATGAAATCAATGTTTTGCGAAATGGCATCCGCTGTACCACGATATACATCCAAGTCTGCGTCGGCTTTTTCCCGCGGAGGTAAGACAAACACACCACTGTTCTTTGCATCCAATCCCCAACGTTGACCGGCTGCAACGTAGCTGTTTAATAAAATTGACTCATATTGAGTAAGAACGCCAACGATATCAATACCGCTGTTCGCGCAGTTGCTTAAAGGGAAGTCGACGATACGGTATTTGCCACCATATGAAACTGCCGGTTTGGCAACTTTGTTAGTTAAATCATGTAGGCGAGATCCACGGCCACCGGCCAGAATCATTGCTAACATATTGTTTTGTTTCATAACGAATCCTCACTTTCGATTTGTTAAATTCAATTATACTCCAATTTGTTTATTTTGGCTATAAATTCGCAAAAAAATATAAAAAAGTATATATAATAACCAAAAAATTCCATATTTCGACAGATGATGAGTGGGTAATCATATTTTTAGAAAAATATCTGATTTTATAAAAAAGAAATACTTGACGAGGGCTTGCGTATGTGATAAGATATACGGGCGAATGGAAGTAGGTCTTTTTTTTATGCCTAAAAATAGGTAGTCTCGCAAACTACCATGTAACACGTAAAACATTGAAAAAAAGCGAGGTGGAAGTTGTGCGTACAAGAATAACATTGGCATGTACAGAATGTAAACAACGTAACTACAATACTACTAAGGATAAGAAAACACATCCTGAACGTATGGAGACAAAAAAATATTGTAGATTCTGTAAATCACACACATTACACAAAGAGACGAAATAGTATCGTTGAAAGGAGTGAATGTTATGTCTGAAACTACAGTAGAAAAACCAAAAAAGAAAAGCTGGTTCAAAGGTCTTAAAGCTGAATTTAAGAAAATCATTTGGCCGGATAAAAAAACACTTGTTAAAGAAACTGTAGCAGTTATCGTATGTTCTGTTCTTTTGGGCGGAATCATTGCAATTGTTGATGCTTTAATTAAATACGGTATCGATATGTTTGTAAGATAGTTGTTA
>JAZRPT010000020.1:0-4586 GCA_045649385.1 Faecalimonas sp.
CGAGAGCAGGGGGCTATACCGGTATTACAAACGCCTAGCCTTACACTTGCCGGTGAGGCGTATCGCCCCGACTATGCCGGTGTGGTGCGAGAGGTGGCCGCCGCGCACGGTGTGCTGCTGGTGGACCACAGTGCCGCATGGCTCGATTATGCCGGCTATGCCCCCGCCTCCCCACAGTGCGCTCCGCAAGAGCTGATGAATGACAACTTACACCCCAATGCCCTTGGACACCGCCTGATGGCCCAAACTCTTGCGCGTAGCTTGGGCATCTCGCCACCCAACAGGCTAACCAAATCTTTCATCTTTGCTCGATGGAATTGGTACATGAACGCTATACGCAGGATGTCGTTATAACTCGGGTCAAAAATGTCCCCCCGGTCATCTTTCAACCATGAGAGTCTGGGTGCAAAATCCGATTCCATGAACTCCGTATCTTTCTGCATATCTCCGTACCAATCCGGATTTTTGGCCAAGTGAGAGAAATAGTCGATGGCTTTTCGCAGCATATTACCGTTATAGGTGGTATTTGCTGCTATTTTCGACATGACGAAGTCCGCTTGGTTTAGGGCTTTGCCCTTGCTATTGATTCGGATAAAAATCTCTGTCACCTCATCGATGGTTAAGTCTGTTTCTAATTCGATAACGCCCAACTGTCGATTGCGAATGTCCAGCAGTCTGTCAATAGCTTGCTCAATTGTGTCCCGGTCTGCATCGGGATTCTTCTGCACGTAATCCTGAACAAAAGCCCAGCGCTTGCAGTTGGGATTAATCAGTACGGAAATATCCGGAATCCACTTGGGGTCTTTTTTTTATCGCTCCATCTTGTACCTTGAAAATCTCTCCATCGGATTCTTCGTTTGCAAGAGGATTAAAAGAGATAACGATTCGCTTTTTTTGAACTCTTTATCAATGATTTCTTTTCCTGCTATGGCGGTCATCATTGCTGTAACTCGCTGCTGGCCATCAATCATTATCTTTTTACCCGGAGACAAGGTGCCATCCTTCAGTCGCATGTCGGGGCTCAATGAAATAATCAGATATCCGGGAGGATAGCCTTTGTATAGAGAGTCGATTAAATCACGCACTTGGGATGACTCCCACACAAATGGTCTCTGTATTTCAGGGATGGCTATCTCTCCAGCATTGATGTTCCCCAAAATAGTGGCAAGGGATTTGTTCTGTGCGCTGTATTTCTCACTCATGCTATGTGGCCAGTTCTAGTCGTTAGGACAGAGTGCACCATAAAAAAGCTTTACAGTAAAGGAAATACGGCAGTTATTCTAATTTATGCTTGGATTTAGCGGGAAAGGGGAAATGCCTCTATCTACTGAATAAAAGGGGAGTGATAGGTATCATGAAGTAAATTCATCTAGAGAATTCTCTCCAACTATTTCTGACCACAATCTTATTAAGGGCTCAGTTAAATATCCAGCATGTTCCCATACATGACGCAAGCTCATAGAATTCTGCCACTCGGATTTTCTAATTATAAAACTCTTGCGATAAACTTTCGGGATTTTTATTCTACTCGCTCCCAAAATTAGTACTACTGCTGGTAAAAACGAAATATTTTCGATTATTGATTCTACGTATTTATCAGAAGACTCTGAATATTGCTGTTCTATTGTATCCAAAACACAGATTAAAGGATAACAATAACGTTCAAACAGCCAAGGTAAATAATCACAAGAATGAGCCTGCCTGATTAAAGAGGAGAAAAACCGTTTAATATCGCACTCATTTTTATTTTTATCTGAATGAAGAGCAAATGCTATGGAGAGGTTTTTGAGGAGCTCGATTTCATGGAGGGCCTTTTTGTTATCCCTATTACAAGTAAAGCCCTCATAAACCATTATCGCTTGATCGCACAAAGATATATAATCTATTTCGGCAACTTGAAAAACATACGATATGTCGCTAGCATAGGCTTGTACGTTCTGCAGCGACATATAGGAGTCCTTACTAGAAAAATTATTTATCTTCGCGGTTAGTTTGTAAGCAATTTTTCTACAAATAGCTTTGTCTTCGTAATTATTTATTCGGATTATCTCTGACGAAGTAATTAAAGAAACTAATGATAGATTAACTTCTGTATTCTTTTTTCTAATATATTCAACAGGAATACTCTTTATTACTTGTTCTCGCCAACCGTCTCTCTTTATTGCAAGCTCTTCCGATAGCCAATTTAAATAATCCGGATGCGCGTCTCCCATTATGGAAAAACTTTTATTGAATAGCAACAGATTATTTCGTGATTTAGCAATAGAATAAACAATTTGGTTTATTATTCTTAGGGTGGATGAAATCTCATTTTTTTTATTTAAAAGAAAGTCAACAAAATCGGATAGAGTATCATCTGGCTGTCCATCAAGGCTTTCATGTATGCATGCTACCAGAAGAGAATTATATTTGATGTTGGAGATGAAGCTAAACCATAAATCCCAGAATCCTTGCGATATAAGAATACGAACTTTTTCAAAAGGAAAAGTAGTCAGATGAGGAAGTATATGGCCTACCCTCGCAAGCGAACACCTCAACGTTCGAAAATCTTTATTTTCTATAATGTCTGCTCTTAACGATTCAACATTTTCTAAGCCCGAGCGAATTACGCTTCTGTAAATTGAAAACCAATTGATATTGGGTGATTTAACAAACAATTCAGCTTCTTCTCTGTTCATCCTTTTATTGTAGATTGATTCACGTGTTTGAATCCTTGATATAATTTTCCAAACTAGTTGTGTCTTCTTCGCTGTTCCACCATTTCTCTACTGAATTTATGATTAAATTCCTATATCGTTCAGGTATCCGAGAAGCAGCAGTCCCCTTATTTCCAAAGTGATTAAGCGATGAACCTACGTGCCATGCCTGATTATCTACTATAACGAATCTATCATGCAATTTTAATTTATCTGCTCTAAACAATCTAATTTTTACACAGTCTTCGCCATAGATTTTTACATACTCCTTCAAATTGTGCAAAAAAACGGGAAGAGTCTTATTCTTTAAATTAGAACCTGTAGTCAAAATTCTAATTTGAACACCTACATCTTGTAGCGTCATCACATATTTATAAAAGGCGTCTCCGTCAAAGTATGGGTCGCAGATGTAGCAAACATGCTGAGCTTTGCCCAAAACACCTTGGATAAAAGACACTGCTCTCCTTTGTCTGTCTGTATCATTTTGCTTACCTTCTATAAAAACAAAATCATTTTCATTGCCATAATGTTCACAATTTGTGAAGTGTTTATGGTAATATAAAGAGAAATCCAAGTTCGGTTTATTCGTAATTTTTTGTCTTTGGATACGATGCTTTTGTACTCGAAGTTCTTCCTGTTTATTTTTGATTATAAGCGTATGTGCAGGTGTTGATGTGTTTAAATACAATACTCGCATCATTGCCAAGTTCTTCAAATCGTAAACTAAACGCCCTAAATTGTCGAAGATTTTAATTCTAGGACAAGTGATAGGAAAAGGCAAAGGAACTAACTTGCAATTCTCGCCGTTCTCAATTGTAAACTCATGATAGCCAATCAAAAAATGATGTTGCTCATACTGTTCAACCTGTACTCGATATGAATATTCATGTTGTGCATTTCGTTTGTTGACTGCTACTATTAAATTGAAACCATTCTCTCCTATCGTAAAGTGAAACGCACGAAAAGCAGGGTGATATGATAGCACGTATATATTACCTAAATGGTGCTTTCTGATAACGAAAGGATGCAACTGCATTTGTAAACAAACGTTTTCCAACTGTTCATATAAGTAGGAGTTCTGCTCAAACAACGCTTCAATACTCCTTTCTTCATCTATATATGTGTTGACATATATCGGACATGTCCGGCTAGGAAAGAAATCGTTGAATCCACAATCGTCACTATTTTCTTGGACTATATAATGCTGATAGAGAGATTGGGGGACTGCTACATATTTATTTGAAAACAGATTCAATTTTTCATCACCTATCGTCAAGTTTTGAGAAATATCATCAAAAAAAGATTTATTGATATGAATCCTATCTATTTTAGCATATACTTTATAACGCTTTTTCTTATGTGATTTTTTATAACGAAACGGTTCCGAGGATTCGGGTAATCCATCTTGCATATCTACCTCAACCAAATCAATTAAGGTAAAAACGTGATAGTAAACAGCATTTTCCTTTATTCCGTCATCCTTGACGGCAATAGTAATTTTTCGAGCAATTCGACTAGTCTGTATAGTTTCTTTTAACATCTTGGGCAACAAACACAATCTAGATATTTCTCAAACAAGAAAGCTACTCGTTCCGCTTCGTCCGCAAACTTCCGCCCGTAGGCTTTCTCCACGGCTGCATCCAATTTGAGGTGTGCTTTGTACAGGGGCGTAGTCTTCATCCACACAGGGTCATATAGTTCGGCGAGGCTGCTACCAGCCAGCTTTTCTCGTTCGGCAAGAACGGCGGCAGCGGCAGCCTCAATGGCGTTTCGTTCTTTCTCGCCGTATTCCGGCCAAGGGAATGTATTGTACACAATCTCCTTGGAGTATCGATAATCGCTTTTCAATCTGCCAGCAACTGTTCGCATCCACGCCATGTGCATGGAGGA
>JAZRPT010000021.1:0-4299 GCA_045649385.1 Faecalimonas sp.
ACAGAGCGCCATGGCTACGACCCGACTTCCCAGCTTACTGTCTCACTTCTTCCGACTCAAAATCACTGTAGTGACACTCCGTACAATAATAATGTGGACTAAGAGGATTTACTTCCGTAATTCCCGCCATAGTTGCCACAAAGGAAGAACCAACGGAACCACGGGAGCCTACCAGATATCCATCCTCCACCGATTTCCACACCAGTTTTTGCGCAATAATATACATTACGGCAAAGCCATTGGAAATAATGGAGTTTAGCTCTCTTTCCAAACGTTCCACTACAATCGGCGGCAAATTCTCACCATACATACTGTGGGCCTTGTTATAACAAATATCTCGAAGCTGCTTATCGGAATCCTCAATCACCGGTGGGCACTTATCCGGTCTTACCGGCGAAATCTTCTCAATCTGGTCTGCAATCAGATTGGTATTCGTCACAACTACTTCATAAGCCTTCTTTGAACCTAGGTAAGCAAATTCCTCCAACATTTCCTCGGTAGTACGAAGATATAGCGGTGCCTGATTATCTGCATCGGTAAATCCTTGCCCTGCCATAACAATTCTTCGGTATACCTCATCCTCCGGTTCTAAGAAATGCACATCGCAGGTCGCAACAACCGGCTTATGAAATTCCTCTCCCAGTTTCACGATTCTTTGATTGATTTTTATCAAATCTTCCTCTGACTGAATATTTTCATGTCTATCACTGGCAACCATAAATCGGTTATTTCCCAGTGGTTGAATTTCCAAGTAATCATAGAAATTTACCAATCTTGCAATGGCCTCATCCGACTTGTTATCCAGTATGGCACTATATAATTCTCCCGCTTCACAGGCACTTCCGATAATCAAACCTTCTCTATGTTTTAAAAACTCACTCTTTGGAATTCTAGGTCTTCTCGCAAAATACGTTAAATGCGACATGGAAATCAGACGGTACAAATTCACACGGCCCACATCGTTCTTTGCCAGAATAATCGCATGGTAGGTCGGCATCTTTTTAATCGCATCCGGATTAGCTGCTCCAAAGCGATTCACTTCGGAAAGGGTTGTAATTTCCTGTTCCTTTAACATTTCCACAAACTTTACAAAAATCTCTGCTGTCGCTTTGGCATCATCTACTGCACGATGATGATTTTCCAGAGAAATTCCCAGTGCTTTGGCTACTATATTTAATTTGTATTTGGAAAGCGTTGGCAAAAGCACGCGGGCAAGAGCCACGGTATCCAAATAGCTAAACGTTCCTTCTATTCCTAATTTTTTACAGTTCTGTTCGATAAAGCCAACATCAAACCCTGCATTATGGGCCACCAATGGCGCATCCCCTACGAATGCTAAAAATTCCGGAAGAACCACATCAATTTTCGGAGAATCCACCACCATTTCATCTGTAATACTAGTCAAATTGGTAATTTCAAATGGAATCGGTACTTCTGGATTTACAAAGGTACTATAATAGCCAGTTATTTCACCATTTTGCACTTTCACTGCACCAATTTCTATAATACGGTCTTCAACCGAACTAAAACCGGTTGTCTCGATATCAAATACCACATATGTATCATCCAGTGTCTGCCCTCCCGCACGAACTGCAATATCTGTTAAATCGTCCACCAGATAGGCTTCCACGCCATAAATAACTTTAAATGGGTCCTCTTTATCTAAATCATCCATAATATAATGATTCGCATCCGGAAACGCCTGCACTACACCATGGTCTGTAATGGCAATAGCCTTGTGCCCCCAATCATGGGCTTGTCTTACAATCGCCTTTGTATCAGATACACCATCCATATCACTCATTTTGGTGTGACAATGGAGTTCTACACGTTTTTCCGGTGCCGTATCCTTCCGCTTGGTTATAAAACTTGGAATCTTCTTCACTCCGGTTACCGAACCAATGGTAAGCTCATGGTCAAATTTATCAATGGTCGTCACACCCTTGATTTTTAGAAATGCCCCTTTCTTTATTGCATCCAAAATATCCGGGAGTTGCTCGTTTTTCACAAACATTTTTACCATAATAGTATCTGTGAAATCCGTCACTGCAAACATCACGATTGTTTTTTCATTTCGAATTTCCCGTGTATCAAAGCTGGTAACTTGCCCACGAAATGTAATCTCGCCCATCTCCCCGATTACGTTCTTTAGTTCAATCGGTTCGTCTTCGAAATCTCTGCCATACACCAGATTTGGGTCCTCTGATTTTTTTGGGGCACGATATTGTTCCTGTCTCTTTGCATAAGCCGCTGCCTTCGCCTTTTTTTCTTCTTTTTCGGCTTGCTTGGCTTCTTTCTCTGCTTTTTTTTCTGCATTTAATTCATCTTGTTTTGCCGAATTTGCATCTACGATTGCATTAATTTCTTGCTGTAGACGAATTGCATTGTGTTCTTGTATTTTGCTTTTTACAGGCTTATGATAGTTGACACGAATATCCACTGGCATATGACAGCGGACCTCAAAAATTTCTTTCAAAAGTGCTACGATAGATTCTGCTTTCCCCTCAGCCACAATTGTGTCCTCAAATTCAAGAATCACAACATTGCCATCCTCAAAGCTGCACTTAGCATTCGCAAACATATTATGTTCTACAATGCTACGCCTTTTCAATTCAAGCAAAATGCTCTCTCTGTGTTCACGCAATAAATTTTCCGGCGTATACTGAATGGATAACTGATATGATTCCACCAGTTCCACATATATCATAGTCTGGGCAAATAATTGTTCCTTGATGGCCTTCTCCATTTCATACACCGCTCGTTTTTCAAGCAAATGTGAACTTGAAAAATGAACATGCAAATAAGTCCTATCCGGATTGGTTGCAACCTTCGTTACCTCCACATCTCCAAACAGGGTTCGCACATCTTCACTTAATTTTAATGTTGGAAACACCTCAAAAAACAGTTTACTCATTTGTTCTCCTTACCATTACTTCTCCCAGTTCAAAAGCTCCTCTCTGAGAGTCTCTAATAATTCTTCTTCTTTTACTTTCTTTACAATCTCACCTTTCTTGATGAGAAGACCCTCGCCGACACCTCCGGCGATTCCAATGTCTGCTTCCTTCGCTTCGCCTGGACCATTTACCACACAACCCATAACTGCAACCTTAATATCAAGCGGGATATCTGCTACCATATTTTCCACTTGATTAGCCAAACTGATTAAATCAATCTTGGTTCTTCCACAGGTCGGGCAGGAAACCACTTCAATTCCACCCCTGCGCAATCCAAGTGTACGCAGAATCAATTTTGCTGATTTGATTTCCTCTAACGGGTCACCAGTCAATGATACACGGATGGTGTCACCAAGCCCCTGATAAAGCATGATACCAAGTCCCACTGATGACTTAATGTTTCCTGACAGAACCGTTCCTGATTCTGTAATACCAATATGTAATGGGTAATTACATTGTTCCGAAATCAGTTCATGGGCTTTCACACACATCAAAACATCGGAAGATTTGATGCTTACCACTATATTATCATATCCCATGTCCTCAATTAGGTGCACCTTATCCAATGCGCTCTCTACAATACCTTCTGCAGTAACTCCGCCATATTTTGCAACTAGTTCGTTTTCTAACGAACCACTGTTAACACCAACACGAATCGGTATATTGTGCTCTTTTGCCTTTTCAACCACCTGTCTCACACGCTCAGTATCACCGATATTTCCCGGATTAATGCGGATTTTATCTGCACCGTTTTCAATAGCTGCAATGGCTAATTTGTAATCAAAATGAATGTCTGCCACAAGCGGAATGTGAATCTGTTTCTTGATTTCTGCAAGGGCCTTAGCCGCTTCCATAGTCGGAACTGCACAGCGGATAATCTCACATCCAACAGCCTCCAAAGCCAAAATTTGAGCAACTGTTGCTTCCACATCCTCGGTTCTTGTATTGGTCATGGATTGAATGGCAATTGGATTGCCCCCACCGATTTTTACATTACCTATCTGAACTACTCTTGTATCTTCTCTTTTCATGTACACAACCTCCATTGGCAGATTCTAAATGAAACGTTGGGGCCTATGCAAATTTTTGGATTGCCTAGACCCCACATCTTCTTATTTCTCTATTCTGGTAAAAACGAATTCATTTCCAAATTCACGTTCCGATAAGATTAACTTACCACCTTCAATACTATAATTATACGTAGCAACAAACTCAGTGATCGCTTCATCAATTTCGCTTGCTGTGAGTTTTCCATCTGTGTCATCTGCCGCCTCTGCAATGGCAGTTGGACTTGACTTCAGTGTAATGGTTTTGTCTTCTTTATTTAATGTGTAGTATAAATCAA
>JAZRPT010000022.1:0-1839 GCA_045649385.1 Faecalimonas sp.
GATTGTGTGGATGATCTTGATACTGTCGGTGATGAGTTTGTTTCGCTTCCTGCAGTTATTAAGTCAGATAAGACCGGAGAAATCTGTGTAGGTTTAGTGTATGTTGACATTGAATCATCAGGGGAACATTGGGGTACACAGTTTGCATTAAGCTATGGCTTTTACGGAGATGATGGTGAATCAATGCCACCGATAGTAAAAGCAGAAAGAGACAGAATTGGCTCATATGACTATTGGTACACACCCACCTTTGCAGGAGATATACATGTCAGCTTTAATGATGTCCCTGAAGATGTACAAGCTTTGCTTGATTATGCAAAAGGAATTGAAGAACAAACACAGGGAATGAACATGAATTCAATATAAAACAGAAATGAGGGAAATTGATGATTTGTGAAATTAAGAATTTATCAAACGGTCAGGTAAAGATTTTATCGTTGCCTAAAGAAGCGAGAGAGTTAGATGTGTTCCTTATGGAATTCGGACTAAACGATGAGAATAATTTTGCCCATGAGATTGTCTCGGTGGATACCAGAAGTAGAGAACTTAACAGGGAGATAATTTACCGAAAACTAACGGTAGATGAATTGAACTACTTTGCTTTCTTTTACGAACTTGAGAAAGGAAATTTTGAAGATAGATTTATAAGTCTTATGTATTCTGTTATTCCAACAACAAACAAGGACTTTCTCAATTTGGCATTTGATTCTGTCCTTTATGATTTTCATTTGGTATCAGGCGATGAAGAGGCATACAGACTGCTAAAAGAGGACTACCCTGAATATGAAAAGATGTCTATGGTTGAAGCTTTGCATGACGCACGAAAAAATAAGAAGGGAAAGTTTGTAAACAGACATTATTATGCAATACGGATACCCGGCTTACGCGATGATGACGACGCAGATTTTTATAATGGTATATCAATGGATTCTGATGTTGAGGATGACAGAATGCGTGATGTTGCAAGGGTAGCACTGATTGATTTTGAGGCATATAACAAGAAATGTGATGAGATTCCAAAGCTTACAATCAATCTCCCTACGACAGATTACAGCATAACCCGTGCATTACATAGGATGGGACACAAGGGATTTATTATAAGAGTAGAAAGGACACATATGTCAGAATTTCCTATAACAATGGTAGTAGGTGATAGTGTTAGGGAAATTAATTATTGTGCTGAAATTTGGGCAGGGATTGAAGACAATGATGCACTGAGATGTAAACTCAAAATATTAAGTGAAAAGAAAAGAGAAGAATACAGTGCCAGACGTTTTTTGGAGACATATTATACACACGGATTATATAGGTTCTATCCTGGCATCTGCTCTGAAACATCACTTGAATCACTTGAACCGATAAAAAGTGCTGTGATCCCTACCAATGAAGATCCCAAAAAGTTAGCTAAAGATATTTTATCGAGATATGAGCATGTCTTCGTAGACGAAGGACTCGTTTTGAAAACAAAAGGCAAAGATGGATTTGAAGCATATTTTGATATAGAATGGGCTTAACAATAAAACATAATTGAGGCGGTCAGTTTGTGTGAACTTAAACACACGAATTGACCGCCTCTTTTTTTGTGCCTGAAATATGGCAGAAAGGAGAAGATTGCTATGAAAAAGAGGTGTGGCAACCTGGTGCGCGATGCACCCAAGGCATAAATATCGTAGTGAACCGGCGGTTGTGTAATGCAATCGCCTAAATTTATGCCAAATCGGAGGTGTTTGAGATAGCTAAGTATCAGAACAGCCCGATTCCATATGTAGGCGGAAAGAGAGCAATGAGAGAGATAATCTTAAAGTCGTTTCCTCTGCAGTACCGTAGGTACATAGAGGT
>JAZRPT010000023.1:0-1985 GCA_045649385.1 Faecalimonas sp.
AATGCCAATTACAGTGTGACCGTTTTCCAAAAACTTCTCGGCAATTGCTTTTCCAATACCTTGCGATGTGCCGGTAATCAAAACCTTCATTTGATTTACTCCTTACTTACGTAATCCAAATACTCTTTTCCAACCGATTCAGCACGCCACTTTTTCGTGATGCGATAGCCAAACGGAGAGAACACAATTTCCATGATTAATTCGGCAACGGCGCCTGTCAGCGAACACATAACACACTGGATAAAGGTCCAGCAGAAACCGTCCCAATAGATGGGAGCAAAAAACATAAATACAATAACAGCAAAGATCAAATTATCGCAGAACTGACCGATGAAGGTGGATATGTATGCTCTCGCTGCAAAAGCAGCTTTTCCGTCGGGATTCTTACGGAAGCATTTACCGATCGTCCAGTTAAGTGAATTATTGATTGCAGCAGAAGCAAGAAAAGCAATGGTACTTCCGAGCAGAATAAACCATGTTCCGCCAAAGATACCATCGAATGCAGTATAGTCGTCTGCTGTAGACGGAATGATACTTGCAACAAAGAAAATGAGGCAGGTCAAAAGGTTGATCCCGGCTGCAAGTATGGATATGCGGTTGGACGCCTTGGGGCCAAAGTGTTTGGTGATAATATCCATACACATAAAGGACAGCCAAGAAATGAGGATACCTCCATCGAGGGCGATCCAATCAAGCTGTATGAGGGTCTTGTTTGCAAGCAGATTCATACAGATAACGCTTACAACAAACAACGTAACGACTGTCGCAGGGATAGAGCGAAGCAACAGTTTGAATTCTTTTAATTCTTTTCTCATCATTTTAATTTCTCCACATCCTCAACATAAATAGAAACTTCTCCGCATTCCGGACAAATTGCAACCTTCGGCTTGCCGATTCTACCGCCAAAGAGTTTATTTTCGTCAGATGACATAACAATTCCATATCCTGCGGCCTCAACTTTAATTGCACAGCCTTCTCTCATTTCGCTTCCGCATCTAAGACACTTTCTCATTACACGTTCTCCTATGCACAAATTGCTTTTCCTGTTATTGTATCTTCTAATATTCAAGATTTTATCAATTTTCTCAATTACATTTTATGTACATATTCTTTAACCTGCTCGAAATCGAGAGTCTGAATCAAAGCCCTTGCACCGTTATGACTTGTAATATATGTCGGCTCATTATGAGTCACATATCCAAGTAACTGCATGTAAGGGTCATAACCGCGTTCTTTTAGAGCAGCAACAATACAATTCATTACCTCATTAAATCTGTTTTCGTCCATTTTCATTGCTCCCAAGATGTTGTGTATCCTTTTCTGGTACAATCTCCATAATCTCATCAAATTCACATTTCAGTGCAGAACATATCTTAACAAGAATATCCGTACTTACATGCTCATCGTGTCCCATTTTGGTAATGGTAGACCAGCTAATACCCGCACCGTCCATTAAATCCTTCTTTTTCATTTCACGATCAATAAGAAGTTTCCATAATCGTTTGTAACTGATAGCCATTGTGTTGCCTCCGGTTAATCATTATGTGTTAAACTAATTATAACACCAAATTCGTGCAGATACAATAATATTATTCCAAATACAACAACATAAAAAACAAAAAGGGAGCGACAATTGCCGCTCCCCACAACCTGCTTATATATTTTTACCAACATTTCTTGCATTGTCCATATCCCATTTCAATTGCATCGCTCATCGAAACGTGCTTAGGATTTTTCATATTACTACAGCCCGCATAACTATGGTATTTGCTTCCCGTATTTGGAATCCATACCATATTTCCATTTGATCCTGAATTGCTGTTTTGTTCGTTGGACGGTTTAGAACTTGTTGTATTGCTACTCGGACCGGAACTATCCCCATTAACATAGTTTATAGTTATTCCTGGTTGAACATTGTAGCAATAGACGTTAAAGCATATACCATCGCCATTATCCTCTACAGAATATGCTTCCATTTGAACACC
>JAZRPT010000024.1:0-11398 GCA_045649385.1 Faecalimonas sp.
TAGGAAGTATAATTATGATAAGTCTTGGTATCATAGGATACTATATTGCGCGTATTTACGAAGAAATTAAAGGCAGGCCGAAGTATATAATATCATCTACAGTAAAAAGCGAAACGAAAAATTAGACAAATGGAGAAGTACTATGGATAATTTTTTGAAAACGGATGAAGGTTTCCAAACAACGTTAAAATTAATGGATACGATTAACCACTCAACGAATGATTATCTCTTTATTTGGGATATTCGTAGGGATACCAGATGGTTCTTTGGGGATATTGATAAGTATTATGATATCCGTAAAAACGGAAGTGAAACGAATAATACAAAGGAAATGATGAGAATTATTCATCCGGCAGACCGTGCTGCGGTATTAGAAAGTCTGACACAGATTGCCAACGGTGACAAAGATATCCATAACATGGATTACCGTTGGGTGAATCGCAGTGGGGAAAAGGTATGGATTAACTGTCATGGCACGCTGGTTCGAGATGCTGAGAACAAACCATATATTATGATTGGACGAGTTTCAGAGGAAAACTTGCGCCACCTTTATAATCCGCTGACAGGACTTTGGAACAAAAATAAACTTCGTCAGGATTTGAAGGAGCATCTTGCAGACGGCGGTGGATATTTGATGCTTCTGGATATTGATGGCCTCGCGGCTATCAACCTCTCTCATGGCAGGCAATATGGGGATAATCTTCTAAAGGAAGTAGCCGAATTTTGTGAAAACCTAAAGGGTGTGAATATGGCATACCACGTGGACCACAACTATTTTGCCCTTGTTTTAAATCCTAATTCTCGAAAGGGCGTTTGTGATATTTATGAAAAAATCCAGGAAGCAATGATTGATAAGTGTACGTTCACGGCAAGTGCTGTGCCGATTGCACAGTCGCTGTTTCTTGATGAAACACAGCTGCTTGATTCTATTAATATGACACTTAAGAAAGCCAAGGCAATTTCTAGTAACCGTATTGAATTTTTCTCATCTGAGGATTTGAATAAAAAAATCACATCCTTAGAGTTGTTGGAGGAATTGAAACAAAGCGTGGAAAATCATTGTGAAGGTTTTGAAGTGTATTACCAACCGCAACTTCGCACAGGGAACTATGACCTTTATGGTGTAGAAGCACTTTTGCGGTACAATTCAAAAACACGTGGCAAAGTATTTCCAGATGAATTTATTCCAGTGCTTGAGCAGTCAGGACTGATTAAGAGTGTTGGCATGTGGGTATTAGAGCAAGCATTGTTACAATGTAAGGAATGGAGGAAGTCAATTCCAAACCTTCATGTGAGTGTGAACTTCTCCGCATTGCAGTTTGAGGATATCAATCTTGCAGAAAAAGTGGTAAAAAAACTAAAGGAAGTTGGTTTGGCCGGAGATGCGTTGACTGTTGAAATTACAGAAAGTGTGGAGATTCATAATAGTGAACAGATTATGAATGCTATAAAATATTTGAAGGAATATAGCATTAGTTTTGCAATTGATGATTTTGGAACGGGATATTCCAATCTTGGATATCTGAAACAAATGAATGTGGATGAAATCAAGATTGATCGCGTTTTTGTCATTGGAATTGAAAAGGACACATATAATCATAAGTTGATTAGTAATGTGATTGAATTCGCGAAGGGAAATGCCATTCGCACCTGTTGTGAAGGAGTTGAGAATGTCCGAGAATTGATTACGCTTGAGTCTCTGCTACCGGATCTTATTCAAGGATATCTATTCGATAAACCGAATACAGCAGAAATGATAAAAAAGACCTATATTAATTCTGATTCAAAGGAATTTATTCAAAGAACCGAGTTTATCAATAAGATTTATGAATTAAAAGAAGAAATGGGTGTGATTCATTTCAATCCGAAGGATATTCTACGCGAAAATGGTGTAGGACTTTGGATGATGCGAATGAACCAAAAAGAAAACCATTATGAACTACACGTGGATGAAACAATGGAACATCTTATAGCGGTAGGAATGAAATATACGCCACGAGAGTGTTATGGTCATTGGAGCAAAAACATTCATCCGGACTATGTGGGTTATGTGGAAGAAAATATAGAAAAAATGATCGATGGTGACAAGGCAGTGCAAATCGAATTTGTATGGATGCACCCACAGTTTGGAGATGTCATGGTTCGCCTCAGCGGAAAACGGGTAAATGATTCGGACGGCATGATTGTCTTGGAAGGTTATTATAGAATGATTACTGATGTGATTGGAGCTTGCAAGGGAGCGACAGAATAAAAAATATGAAAATTCGTCACGGTTACGTGGCGATTTTTTTTGTTAAAGTATATATTTCCTTCTTTTGAAAATACTACATGTATACATGGAGGTGAATCGTATGTTAAAAGGAAAGCAAAGCATTTTATTCGAGGATGCTCCCTATCTCATCAGTAGCGGAAGTATTGTTGGAAAGAAAGAAGGCGAAGGACCACTTGGAAACTTGTTTGACAAAGTGGAAGAAGATAATTTATTAGGACAGGATACCTGGGAAGAAGCAGAAAGCGAGATGCAAAAAGAAGCCTGTCTCATGGCACTTGGGAAAGCGAAGTTGGACCCTCATGATGTGAGATATTTATTTGGCGGTGATTTGCTCCGACAGGGAATTGCCACGTCTATGGGATTGGAGGAACTACACATTCCCTTGTTTGGCTTATATGGGGCATGCTCTACCTCCGGAGAGGCATTGGCGCTTAGTTCCATGAGTGTGGCAGCAGGATATGGAGAATATATTTTAGCGGTTACCTCCAGTCATTTTGGAAGTGCGGAAAAAGAATTTCGTTTTCCATTGGCTTATGCCAATCAAAGGCCATTGTCATCACAGTGGACAGTGACAGGAAGCGGTGCTTTTTTGGTGGGGAAACAAAAGAGCCACGTGAGAGTTGCAGGCGTTACTGTTGGAAAGATTGTCGATTACGGATTAAAGGATTCACAAAACATGGGGGCATGTATGGCGCCTGCCGCCTGTGATACCATTTGCACAAATTTAGAAGATTTAGGATATCAGCCTTCTGATTACGATCGTATTTTCACGGGTGATTTAGGATACGTGGGACAAAGCATTTTGTTTGATTTAATGCGCAAGAAGGGTGTGGACATTAAGCCAAACCATGCGGACTGTGGCATGCTTATCTTTGACCAGCAGTCCCAAGGAACCAATGCAGGTGGAAGTGGCTGTGGTTGTGCTGCAACAACCTTATCCGCGTACATTTTACCGAAAATTGAGTCGGGTGAGTGGAAACGAGTATTATTTGTTCCTACAGGGGCGCTCATGTCAACTGTTAGTTATAATGAAGGACAAAGTGTTCCGGGAATCGCACATGGAATTGTGCTGGAACACTGTTAGGAGGAAAAGCAATGGATTATTTAAACGCATTTTGGGTAGGTGGACTTATCTGTGCACTTGTACAAATATTATTAGACCGTACAAAAATGATGCCGGGACGAGTAATGGTGCTTCTTGTATGTACCGGCGCCATTCTGGCCTTTATCGGTGTTTATGAGCCGTTTGTAAAATTTGCAGGAGCAGGAGCAAGTGTGCCACTTTTAGGATTTGGTAAAGTCCTATGGGAAGGTGTCAAAGAAGCTGTTGATAAAGAAGGCTTCATAGGAACGTTTATGGGGGGCTTTAAAGCAGGGGCTGTTGGAACAGCGGCAGCACTCATTTTTGGATATATTGCTTCGCTTCTTTTTGAACCGAAAATGAAAAAGTAAAATCTGTGTAAAATTATAAAGATGCTGTGTTAAATCTTGGCAAACTTGGTTGACTTATAGTTTTTTCTGTGTTGATAATGAGAAATGTAAGGGAAAATGTAAGAACAACTTAGGAGGAAAATGATATGGGTTATGAACAACTGTTTATGTTTGCCGGCGGACTTGGTATGTTTATCTACGGTATGCAGATTATGTCGCAAGGTCTTGAAAACGCAGCCGGAAACAGAATGAAATCACTTCTCGAAGTATTGACAAAGAATAAATTAATGGGAGTTGCATTAGGTGCGTTGATTACCGCAGTCATTCAAAGTTCATCAGCAACAACTGTTATGGTGGTTGGTTTTGTAAACGCCGGAATTATGAATCTAACACAGGCAATCGGCGTTATTATGGGTGCTAATATTGGTACAACTATCACCGGTTGGATTGTATCCATGGGTGAATGGGCATCTTTCTTAAAACCGTCTACATTGGCACCGATTGCAATTGCAGTTGGTGTTGTGGTCATGATGGTAGGGAAAAGACGTGCCACAAAAGACATCGCAAGTATCGTAGTTGGTTTTGGTCTTCTGTTTGTTGGTATCGATAATATGTCCGGTGCTATGTCTGGTTTAAAAGAGGTACCAGCTTTTACCAATATGTTTGTACAACTTGGAAGTAATCCAATTTTAGGTATATTAGTAGGTGCCGGTGTAACGGCAATCATTCAAAGTTCGTCTGCATCGGTTGGTATTCTGCAAAGTTTAGCGGTAGCCGGTTTAATTCCATTTAATTCCGCTGTGTATATCATCATGGGTCAAAACATTGGTACCTGTGTAACAGCTATGCTTTCCAGTATGGGAGCAAAGAAGAATGCGAAGACAGCCGCGCTTATGCATTTGTTATTTAATATTATCGGTACAGTTATCTTTAGTGTTGCATCGATTGCATTCTTCAAGATTGTAAATCCTGCTTGGGGAAATGGTATGATTACAGCGACACAGATTAGTACGGTGCATACTGCGTTTAACATTGCTACAACGGTATTGCTGTTCCCATTTTCTAATCTCATTATTAAAATGGCGAAGAAGATTGGTGGAATTAAGAGGGAAGAAGAAAATGATACCTTACTGTCATTGGATGACAGAATGTTAAATACGCCGACGATTGCAATACAAGCGACTATTGCAGAAGTTGGTCATATGGGCGCAAAGGTGAAAGATACGTTGGAAGTTACGAAACGCGTACTATTCACAAAGAAGAAAGAAGATATTCAACTGGTGAAAGAGGACGAAGACATTGTAGACCAATATTGTTCGGGTATTACAGAGTATGCTTTGAAAATTACAGGTTTACAGATTAGTGACAGAGAACACCAGCACATAACACGCTTGGTTCAGGTGTTGTCAGATATGGAACGAATTAGTGATTATTGCGAGAACATTTCCGAGTTTGCCGAGACCATGGCGGACAGAAAATTGTCCTTCTCAGAGGTTGGAGAAGCAGGATTGAAGGAAATGCTTGAGGTCTGTGTGGACAGTTTCCGTTATGCGATTGATGGATTTATCCAAGAAGACAAGGACAAGGCATTACTTGCTATTGAAAAAGAGCGGGAAGCTGACAGATTGGAAATTGAACTTCGTTCAAAACACATCAAACGTTTAACAAAACAAGAATGTAATACAGAGGCAGGCATTGTATTCTTAGATACGCTTGTATGCTTGGAACGTATTTCAGACCATGCAAGAAATATTGCAGAAGAAGTGCTGGAACATATGGCATAGAATACGAAAAAATAAAGTGTCAGTACGATAAGTTACCGTACTGACACTTTGTTCATTTAGTACTATTCCTCAATGACATGAATCTCCAGATAATCAAACTCAATGGAATCTACAAAATTATCTTGATAAAATCTGGTTTTGTCATGTTTTTTAAATTCCGCAATTGTTGCATCCAGCCAAATCGGCTTACTTAAGTCAAATTCGTGGCAGATTTCATCCAACGCATGAAAAATCTTATGCGTCCTTGTGTCATCTGAACCATCGCAAATGACAGTATCCTTTAACATTCGATTGTCTTTAAAAACTTTTCCCCATAAACGAAACATAAGTCGAGTCCTTTCTCTGATTACAACTATGTGGATAGTATACACCAGTACACAGAATTCTTTCAACAAAATAAATAAATTGGTTGATTTTTAGAAAATCCTGTGCTAGACTACACAGGTGACAAGACAGATGTAAAACAAAAAGTTGACAGCAAGAGAGGGATAAAAATGAATAAGTTAAAAAAATTAGCAAATCGAATTTTTGTAGATGGTCTGGCCGGAATGGCACATGGACTTTTTGCAACTTTAATTATCGGAACGATTATTCAACAAATCGGAACGCTAATCGGTGGAAATATTGGAGATTTCATTTTCGCAATCGGTAAGGTGGCAGCTGCATTGACCGGCGCCGGCATTGGTGTTGGTGTTGCTTACAAATTCAAAGAAGGATCGTTAGTTGTATTATCAGCCGCAACTGCAGGTATGGTAGGTGCATTTGCCAGCAAGATATTAGCAGGGGCAGTGTTAGTAGACGGAGCCATGGTTTTTGCAGGTCCAGGCGAACCACTTGGTGCATTCTTGGCAACATATATAGGCATTGAAATGGGACATTTGGTAGCTGGAAAAACAAAAGTAGACATTATCGTAACTCCACTTGTAACCATAAGTGCAGGTTCAGTAGTCGGTTTGATACTCGGACCACCGATTTCAAAATTTATGTTAATGCTTGGTGACATGATTAACTGGGGAACAGAGCAACAACCATTCTTGATGGGAATTATTGTATCTGTTTTAATGGGTATGATTTTGACACTACCAATTAGCTCAGCGGCGTTAGGTGTGATTTTGAATCTTTCTGGTCTTGCGGCGGGCGCTGCAACAGTTGGATGTTGCTGTAATATGGTGGGTTTTGCAGTAGCAAGTTATCGTGAAAACAAAGTGGGGGGACTTTTAGCACAAGGAATTGGTACGTCTATGCTTCAGGTTCCAAATATCGTAAAGAAACCAATCATCTGGCTTCCTGCAATTTTGTCCAGTGCAATTTTAGGTCCGGTTGGAACCATGCTTCTTGGTATGACGAACAATGCTACGGGTTCCGGCATGGGAACAGCCGGTTTGGTTGGTCAGATTATGACTTATCAGACCATGGTTGTAACAGAAGCACCAATGATGGTATTAGGTAAAATAGTACTGATTCAAATTGTCTTACCGGCCATTGTAACGCTTCTTATCTCAGAATTTATGAGAAAGAAAGGTTGGATTAAGTACGGGGATATGAAGTTAGATTTATAGAAAAAATGCGTAGACTCTTGTAACTTTATCGTTGCAAGAGTCTGTTTTTTACATAGTTTTAACATAAGAGTGTTTTTAGATTTTACATTGTGTATTTATAGTGGTACTATGTACTTATGTAAAACATACAAATGGAGAAACGAAAATGATTTATTGTGTAGAAGATGATAGCAATATTCGCGAATTAGTTGTATATACATTGAATGCAACGGGGATGAATGCACGCGGATTTGGAGATGGAAAAAGTTTTATGGAGGCACTGGCAACGGAGATACCAGAATTGATACTATTAGATATTATGCTTCCGGGAGAAGATGGACTTCACATTTTGAAAAGATTGAAGGAGTCCTCAAAGACAAAACAGATTCCTGTGATTATGGTTACGGCGAAGGGAAATGAGTACGATAAGGTCATGGGATTAGATGCAGGGGCTGATGATTATGTGGCGAAACCATTTGGTATGATGGAATTGGTTTCACGAATTAAGGCCGTACTTCGCAGAACGAAACAAAATCAGGAGATAGAAGAATACGTAATTGGAAATCTGAGAATGGATTTAAAATGTCATGAAGTATTTGTAGACGGACAGCCTGTGACACTCACATATAAGGAGTTTGAATTGTTGCGCAAACTGATGAAATATCGAAAAACAGTTTTAACACGTGACAGACTGTTGGAAGAAATCTGGGGATATGAGTTTACAGGGGAAACGAGAACTGTGGATGTGCATATCCGAACACTGAGACAAAAATTAGGGAACGCCGGCGATTTGATAGAGACAGTTCGTGGCGTTGGATATCGTATGGGAGAAAACTATGGGGAATGATTTTATTAATCGTGTAGAAGATGAAGAAATTGTAAAACTGAGAAAAGAGTTCTCTGCGAATGTCTCACATGAATTAAAAACTCCGCTCACATCTATCTCAGGGTATGCGGAGATTATGAAAAGTGGCATGGTCAATCGCGAGGACATGATTGTATTTTCGGAACGTATTTACAAAGAAGCAAGCCGAATGATAACACTGATTGATGATATTATTAAATTGTCCAAGCTAGATGAAGATAGCGTGGAAGTAGAACACGAGAATGTGGACTTGTATGAATTGTCTAGTGACATTGTGGAACGACTTGGAATGTCCGCAAGAAAACGAAGTGTTTGCGTAGAACTTGACGGTGAGCCGGTTGTGCTTTACGGAGTAAAACAGGTATTGGATGAAATGATTTTTAATCTCTGTGAAAATGCGATTAAGTACAATGTACCGGACGGTAAGGTAAGCCTCTGGGTTGGCAATACGCCTGAAGGTGTTAAAATTATTGTGGAAGACACTGGGATTGGTATTCCGAAAGACCAACAGGAGAGAGTATTTGAACGGTTTTATCGTGTAGACAAAAGTCATTCCAAGGAGACTGGTGGCACCGGACTAGGATTATCTATTGTAAAGCACGGGGCGATTCTTCATCACGCGCAAATTAAGGTAGATAGTGAGATTGGAAAAGGGACGAAGATGGAAGTAATCTTCTAAAACCTTTCTAAAAGTTTTGTGAAATGTATGACAACACTCTCTTTTCTATGGTATACTTAAACAGTAAGCAACGACCGGTGAAAGATAATAGGCGTTGCAGATAGAAGGGGAGAACTCGAATGTTAGATGCAATTAAAACTTATGAGGATGTGGATAGTTGGAAGACGATTATGTTTCTCTACAATGCGGCCCTCAAAGAAGTTGGTACAAAATTAGAGATACTAAACGATGAATTTCAACATGTACATAGATACAATCCAATAGAGCATATTAAGACAAGAATCAAAACGCCAGAAAGTATTGTGAAAAAGTTAAAGCGATATGGTTATGAAACATCTGTAGAAAATATGGTGAAGTATATCAATGATATTGCAGGAGTAAGATTGATTTGCTCTTTTACTTCAGATATTTACAGGTTGGCTGAGATGATTGGGAATCAAAGCGATTTAGAAGTAATCTCCATTAAGGATTACATCAAAACGCCAAAGGATAGCGGTTACAAAAGCTTTCACATGATTGTAGCAGTGCCTGTATTTTTATCAGACAGTGTGGTGCAGACAAAGGTGGAGATTCAGATTCGTACAATAGCAATGGACTTCTGGGCGAGTCTGGAACACAAGATTTATTACAAATTAGAAGACCACGTGCCAGAATATATCAGTGATGATTTGAGAAAATGTGCAGATATGGTGGCAGCATTGGATGAAAAGATGTTGTCAATTAATGAAGCCATTCAGAAATGTCTGGATTCCGTGGAAGAATAAATAGTGAAAAATGTTGCAAAGAGTTCGGCGCAATTGCCGAACTCTTATTCATCTATTTGGGTACCATCAAGGAATGCTATTGCCTGATTTTCGGCATATACGGATTCACATGCACCATGATATGTTTGACCTTTGGGAAGTTCTGTTCAATATCATTGTGGATTGTTTCAGCAATATGATGTGCATCCAACAGGGTATGTGATGCATCCGCCTGAATTTCAATATCTACATAAATTTTGTTGCCAAATATACGGGTTTTTAGCAAGTCTATCTCTATCACATTTTCATTTTTTAAGATGCATTCATAAATCAATTTTTCTGTTTCTTCATCACAAGAGTGGTCTACCATTTTATCCATTGCATCTTTAAATATATCAAAAGCCGCCTTGGCTATAAATAAAAAAATCACAAGGCTGGCAATGGAATCCATAATAGGAAAACCAAGTCTTGCCCCGGCAATACCAATCAATGCGCCTATGGACGAAAACGCATCGGAACGATGATGCCATGCATCTGCCATTAATGCATCAGAATCAATCTTTTTTGCATAATATCTGGTGTACCAGAACATACCTTCTTTCACTATGATAGACACAATTGCAGCCATCAGAGCTAGTATGCCCGGTGTGCTCAACTGGTGGTAGTTACGGGAAAGGATGTTGGTTACTGCGGTTGCGCCAATTCCTAATCCTGTAACAAAAAGAATCATAGCCAAAATAATAGCTGTTACACATTCCAAACGTTCATGTCCGTATGGATGCTCTTTATCTGGTTCTTTCGATGCCAGTTTGATACCAATCATTACGACTATCGTACTGAATACATCTGAGGAAGAATGAATGGCATCACTAATCATAGCATTAGAATGCGCAACGATACCCACTAAAAGTTTTGCAACAGATAGTACGATATTTTGTATAATTGTGACAATAGACACTTTGTTTGCAATTTTTTGAAAATTTAATTTCATAACAGTTTCCTCCTAAAAATGAACAAAAAAACACCCACGAATCAGTATTAGCAACTACTGTCCCGTGGATGTAGGATTCCACTGTCACATCTGTGACCCGACTCCATGACTTGCGTCACGGTCTGCTCAGTTTGTACTGTAGATTTGCATGCAGTGCAATGAGTTACTGTAGAATATCATATGCATGAATGTTTGTCAAGATTCATATACTTATACGAAACCATATTTGGAGCAAGTATATGACGGAAAAACTAAAACAAAAATTAAAGATGTGGGCAGTGTGTGGAGTGTTAATTCTAGCTGCAGGAGTGGGAGTTTCAAAGACTGTTTCGGTGTCAAATGCCGTAAACGGCAAGGAACTCCCTATTTATTCTGTAGAGACGGACGAGAAGAAGGTAGCGCTGAGTTTTGACGCTGCATGGGGGAACGAAGACACTCAGCAAATCCTTGACATCTTGAAAGAACATAACATCCACGTAACCTTCTTTATGACTGGTGGTTGGGTGGAAAAGTTTCCGGAGGATGTGAAGAAAATCAAAGAAGCAGGGCATGATTTGGCAAATCACAGTGAAAATCACAAAAACATGAGCCAATTGGCAGATGATGAGTGCCAGCAAGAACTTTTAAAGGTACACGAGAAGGTAAAGGAACTGACCGGTGTGGAGATGGAGTTGTTCCGTCCGCCTTATGGAGATTATGACAATGAGGTGATTAAAAATGCAACCTCTTGTGGATATTATACTATACAGTGGAACGTAGATTCTCTCGACTGGAAGGACTATGGTGTAGACAATATTATCAAAACAGTCTGCGAGCATAAGAATTTGCAAAATGGTTCCATTATTTTGATGCACAATGGTGCTAAATACACAGCAGAAGCGCTACCAAAAGTAATTGAAGGATTACAAGAAAAAGGATATGAAATTGTGCCAGTATCAGAACTGATTTACAAAGAGAATTATCATCTTGATGTAACCGGAAGACAGATAAAAGATTCCTTGTAAAGGTTTCTGTTGTCTGACAATTATTGACAAAATCTTAATTGTGGTAGAATATTGATATAAAAAGAAAAGGTGGTGTTTCTATGAAATATTG
>JAZRPT010000025.1:0-8033 GCA_045649385.1 Faecalimonas sp.
TGTATGCTTGGACGTGTTGTGAATGCATTGGGACAACCAATCGATGGAAAAGGACCAATTCAGGCAACGAAATTCAGACAGATTGAAAGAGTTGCTTCCGGAGTTATCTCGCGTAAATCCGTAGATACTCCACTGCAGACAGGTATCAAGGCGATTGACTCTATGATTCCGATTGGACGGGGACAACGTGAGTTGATTATCGGTGACAGACAAACAGGAAAAACTGCCATCGCAATTGATACTATTATTAATCAAAAAGGACAAGGTGTAAAATGTATTTACGTTGCTATCGGGCAGAAAGCATCTACCGTTGCCAACATTGTAAAAACATTGGAACAGTTTGGTGCTATGGACTATACAACGGTTGTTGTATCCACAGCCAGTGAACTTGCACCACTTCAATATATTGCGCCATATTCCGGATGTGCAATCGGTGAAGAATGGATGGAGAACGGAGAAGACGTACTTGTTGTATATGATGACTTGTCAAAACATGCAACCGCTTACCGTACACTGTCCTTGCTTCTTAGAAGACCACCAGGACGTGAAGCATACCCAGGTGACGTTTTCTACTTGCATTCCAGATTGTTGGAAAGAGCAGCAAGACTTTCTGATGCGTTGGGTGGAGGTTCCTTAACAGCCCTTCCAATTATCGAAACACAGGCTGGTGACGTATCAGCTTACATTCCAACTAACGTAATTTCGATTACAGATGGACAGATTTACTTGGAAACAGAAATGTTTAATGCAGGTTTTAGACCGGCTATTAACCCAGGTATCTCCGTATCCCGTGTTGGTGGATCCGCTCAGATTAAAGCGATGAAGAAAATTGCAGGACCAATCCGTATTGAACTTGCTCAGTATCGTGAACTTGCATCCTTTGCACAGTTTGGTTCTGAACTTGATAAAGACACGGCAGAGCGTTTGGCACAGGGTGAACGTATTAAGGAAATGTTGAAGCAACCTCAATACAAACCAATGCCGGTTGAATATCAGATTATTATTATCTATGCAGCAACAAGAAAACACTTGCTTGACATTGCAGTAGAAGATATTTTGCGCTTTGAAAAAGGATTGTTTGACTTTATTCAAACAAAATATCCTGAAATTCCGGAATCTATTAAGACTGAAAAAGTCATTACAGAAGAAACGGAAAGTTTATTAATTAAAGCGATCGAAGAATTCAAAGCAGAATTCTAGGAGGCACTATCATGGCGACAATGAGAGAAATTAAAAGACGCCGGGGAAGTATACAAAGTACCCAGCAGATTACGAAGGCCATGAAGCTTGTTTCCACTGTGAAACTACAAAAGGCACGAGGACGTGCGGAAAATTCAAAAGCATATTTCGAGTATATGTACAAAACAGTTACTTCTATGCTTGCAAAGGCAGGAGATGTGGACCATCCGTATTTGAGGGGTGGAGATTCTGATAATATCGGAATCGTAGTTCTTACTTCTAATCGAGGTCTCGCGGGAGGTTACAATGCCAACATCGTGAGAATGATTGTTGGGAGTGAGTTCCCAAAGGAAAAGGTACGCCTTTATACAGTTGGTAGAAAAGGTGCAGATGGTTTATCCAGAAAAGGATATACAATCGCAGCTGATTACTCTGATGTAATTGATGAACCAAGCTTTGCAGATGCGAAAGACATAGGTAAACAACTGCTTACGGATTTCGCAAAGGGAGAAATTGGAGAAATATATTTAGCGTATACCGAATTTAAAAATACTGTGAGTCATGTTCCGAAGTTAATGAAATTGCTTCCTGTGAATTCTGAGGATTTGCAGGCAGAACAAGATGCGCAAAATGAAATTATGCTTATGAAATTTGAACCAAGTGAAGAGGAGGCAATCTCGCTTTTGATTCCGAAATATATGACTAGTATTTTGTATGGTGCTTTTGTAGAGGCAGTTGCAAGTGAAAATGGTGCACGTATGCAGGCAATGGATGCTGCAACAAATAATGCGGAAGAAATCATTAACGATTTGGAATTGAAATACAATAGAGCCCGTCAGGGAGCTATTACTCAGGAATTAACAGAAATTATAGCCGGTGCGGAAGCAATCGGATAAAAGGAGTGAAAAAATGGCAGAGAAAAATATAGGAAAAATCACTCAAGTTATTGGTGCCGTTTTGGACGTGAAATACGGAGAAGGTAAACTCCCGGAAATCAATGAAGCCATTGAAGTTACCAGACAAGATGGTAGCAGACTCGTGGTGGAAGTGGCACAACATTTGGGTGATGATATCGTAAGATGTATCGCCATGGGACCTACGGACGGTTTGGTTCGTGGTATGGATGCAGTTGCTACAGGTGCAGCGATTTCCGTGCCAGTAGGTGAAAATACATTGGGACGTATTTTCAATGTGCTTGGTGAGCCAATCGATGAAAAGCCTGCCCCGACAGATGTAGAATATGAACCAATCCACAAGAAGGCTCCTGCATTTGAAGAACAATCAACAGAAGCAGAACTTTTGGAAACGGGAATCAAAGTAATCGACTTACTTTGTCCTTACCAAAAGGGTGGTAAAATCGGGTTGTTCGGTGGTGCCGGCGTAGGAAAAACGGTATTAATTCAGGAATTGATTACAAACATTGCAACAGAGCACGGTGGATACTCTGTATTTACCGGTGTAGGTGAAAGAACAAGAGAAGGAAATGACCTTTACTACGAAATGCAGGAATCCGGTGTTATCAATAAAACAGCCATGGTATTTGGTCAAATGAACGAACCACCTGGAGCGCGTATGAGAGTTGGTCTTACCGGGCTTACAATGGCAGAATATTTCCGTGACAAAGGTGGAAAAGACGTACTTTTGTTCATCGATAATATTTTCCGTTTCACACAGGCAGGTTCTGAAGTGTCCGCACTTCTTGGACGTATGCCTTCAGCCGTAGGTTACCAGCCTACATTGCAGACAGAAATGGGTGCACTTCAGGAACGTATTACATCTACAAAGAACGGTTCCATCACATCCGTTCAGGCTGTATACGTGCCAGCCGATGACTTAACTGACCCGGCTCCGGCAACTACATTTGCCCACTTGGATGCGAAGGTCGTACTTTCCCGAGCGATTACAGAGCTTGGTATCTATCCGGCGGTAGACCCGTTGGATTCTTCTTCACGTATGTTAGACCCTAACATCGTAGGAGAAGATCACTATAATGTGGCACGTGGTGTTCAGGAAGTATTACAGAAATACAAAGAATTACAAGATATTATCGCTATGCTTGGTATGGACGAACTTTCAGAAGAAGATAAGCTGACAGTTTCTCGTGCAAGAAAGATTCAGAGATTCTTGTCTCAACCTTTCTTCGTAGCAACACAGTTTACAGGTTTCGAAGGTCGTTATGTACCAATCAACGAAACAATTCAAGGCTTCAAAGAAATCTTAGAAGGAAAACACGATGATATTCCGGAAGGACATTTCCTAAATGCCGGAAATATTGATGATGTACTTGCCCGTGTGAAATAGAGGTGGCGAGTATGGCAGAGATGTTTGAATTAAAGATAATTGAACCAGATGGAATGTTTTATGAAGGACAAGCTTCCTTTTTAGAATTTGCATCGGTAATGGGAGAGATGGGTGTGTATGCAAACCACATTCCACTTACCACAATTCTGGCTCCGGGCGTTGTGAAGATTCACAATGACGGTCAGGTGAAAAAGGCTGCAGTCATGGGTGGTTTTATCGAAATTCAAAAAGATAGAATCACGGTAATGGCAGAAAATGCAGAATGGCCGGACGAAATTGATGTAGAACGTGCTAAGGCTGCAAAGAAACGTGCAGAAGAACGTTTGCAGAAAAAAGAAGCAGGCTTAGATACAGCGCGAGCAGAAGCGGCACTGAAAAGAGCCATGGCTCGAATTAGGGCGGCGAAATAAAATAAATATTTAATTGCAGAATATTTGATTGCGGGTATATGTAAAATTTCTTTTACTATATACCCGCGATTTTATGTTTTTGAAGAAAAAATAGAATGAAAATTCTATATGCAAGGAAATGCTTCAAGTATACCCCTTGCTCTAGGGTATTTTACAGTGATTATTTTGTATATAGAAAAAACTTGATATTTTTCGAGTAAACCATGTGAATTTGTGGGTATGGCGGACAAATTTTGATGTATATAGAAAATTTGCCATATTTTCAAGTAGAAATGTTTGATTGACGGGTAAATAGAACCATATGCAACCTTTTTGCACCAAAATTCCTTGGATGCATACATTATATTATAATGTTAAAAGATAGGATGTGTGTTTCATGGATTATCGGTTACCATATTACATGGCGTACCCAATGCCATTGCAATATGATGATGAGCGAATCGAGCGACGTGATTTTGAGTATATGAAAAGTATGTATCCGATGGCAGTAAAAAGAATCTTGCCATATGTGGAAGAAGAATGCGACAGAATGTCATATGAAGGCAGTATGATTTATGATGAATATCCTGATCAACTGCAAATTCGTTTGATGTGCAACCGAATTTATGATAGAGTAAAGAAGATAAAACCATATGATGACGAAGAAATGGAAATGCAAGTGTCTAGAAATGATAATTGGCTTAGAGACTTGGTTCAGATTATGCTCTTTCAGGAATTGTTCCAAAGAAGAAGCCGTCATAGAAGAAACAGACGAAAATTCTACTAGATAGAAAGGCCTTTACACATGAAGAATATTATTTTAATTGGGATGCCAGCAGTTGGGAAGAGTACCGTTGGAGTTGTTGTAGCGAAGCGAATTGGCTATGAATTTATAGATACGGATTTATTAATTCAGAAACAGGAAAAACGTCTTCTAAAAGAAATCATTGCGCAGGAAGGAAATGACAGGTTTCTTGAAATTGAAAATCAGGTGAATCGTGACTTGGAAGCAGAATATGCGGTTATATCACCGGGAGGAAGCGTGGTTTACTGTGAGGAAGCCATGAGACATTTTAAAGAAATAGGGACTGTTATTTATCTTCATGCAACATACGAAGATATTTATAAAAGGATTACAAATGCTAAGAGCCGTGGCGTTGTACTGAAGGAAGGTCAGACACTCAAGGACCTATATGACGAACGTGTGAAATTGTTTGAAAAATATGCGGATTATACGGTTTCGGAAGCAGGTTTGAGTTTGGAAGAAACCATTGAGGAAGTCTTGGAACTGGTGGAAGGTTTCATGTAATGCATCACTCGAAAAAATAGGAGGTTAACAAACCTCCTATTTTATGTTATAATACTTGTTGGAGTATAAATATAAAACCGTAATAGAGGTGTAAAATGGAACAATATATCATTAAAGGCGGCACCCCGCTTGTTGGAGAAGTGGAAATTGGAGGTGCCAAAAATGCTGCGCTTGCAATTCTAGCAGCCGCAGTTATGACAGATGAAACGGTTACGATAGATAATTTACCAGATGTGAATGACATTAACGTGCTTTTGGAAGCGATTAGCGGTATCGGAGCAAGTGTACAACGTGTTGACAGACATACTGTACGTATTAATGGGGCTGGAATTGGCGATTTAAGTATTGAATATGATTATATTAAAAAAATTAGAGCATCTTACTATCTTTTAGGTGCTTTGCTTGGAAAATATCATAAAGCAGAGGTGGCACTTCCGGGTGGATGCAATATTGGAAGCAGACCGATTGACCAACATCTCAAGGGCTTTCGTGCGCTTGGAGCAGAAATTGACATTGAGCATGGAAAGATTTCTGCGGAGGCAGAAAGATTAGTTGGAAAACATATCTACTTTGACGTAGTTAGTGTAGGCGCTACCATTAACGTAATGATGGCGGCAGCTATGGCGGAAGGTCAGACTATTATGGAAAATGTTGCCAAAGAGCCACATGTGGTAGACGTTGCAAACTTCTTGAATAGTATGGGTGCTAATATTAAGGGGGCCGGTACAGATGTGATTCGAATCAAGGGTGTACCGAGACTTCACAAGACAGAATATTCCATTATTCCGGACCAGATTGAAGCAGGAACATTTATGTTTGCGGCAGCAGCAACAAAGGGTGATGTGACCGTGTTGAATGTAATTCCGAAGCACTTAGAGGCAACAACGGCAAAACTGCTTGAAATTGGGTGTGAGATAGAAGAGTTTGACGATGCAGTACGTGTTGTTGCAAAAGGCAGATTAAAAAGTACGCACGTGAAGACATTGCCATATCCGGGATATCCGACAGATATGCAACCGCAAATCGGTGTAACATTGGCTTTGTGTGAGGGAACTAGTGTTATCACAGAAAGTATTTTTGAAAACAGATTTAAATATTTAGATGAACTTGCACGCATGGGTGCAGTTGTCAAAATAGAAGGGAATTCGGCAACTATAGAAGGTGTTGAAAAATTCTCAGGAGCCAGAATCAGTGCTCCGGACTTAAGAGCAGGAGCAGCTCTCGTTATAGCAGGACTTGCAACAGATGGCATTACAATTATTGATGATATTGTATATATTCAACGAGGATATGAAAGATTTGAAGAAAAACTTCGTTCACTCGGTGGCGTGATTGAACGTGTATCCAGCGAAAAAGAAATCCAGAAATTCAAATTGAAAGTGAGTTAGGAAAAAGAGGTGGGTAATGCGAACCCGCCTCTTTGTATTAATTAAGGAGGGTGGCAATATGGAAGAACAAGTTCAAGAGATAAAGCATCGTCCAGAAAAAAGAAGAAAAACAAATTTAATTAGTAATCTTATCCTGGTATTTGCAGTATTTATCTTCCTATTTTCAGCTTATAAACTTTATACGATTTATGCGGAGTATAACGAGGGAGATAAAGAGTATGAATCTATTCTTGAGGATGTCATTACGATTGAAAAAACGGAAGAAACAGAAGAAGACGACACAGCACAAGAGACGGTCTTTCGAGTGGACTTTGAAAAACTACAGTCTATTAATAAAGAAGTAGTTGGATGGATTCATTTTGAGAACCCTTCAAAAATCAGTTACCCGATTATGCAGGCAGAGGATAATGACAAATACTTGACCCATACGGTAGAGGGGAAGAAGAATTCGTCTGGTTCCATTTTTATGGATGCCAATAATACAGCGAATTTTTCGGACAGGAATACGTTTATATACGGACATAATATGAAAAACGGTTCTATGTTTGGACAACTTCGGAAATATAAAAACTATGATTTTTATAAAGAAAATCCGTATTTTTATATTTATACGCCTGATGGGAAAGAAATCAAATATCAAATATATGCAGTTTGTATTGTAGAAGACACTTCGGAGAGTTATAATAAATATTATACAAATGATGATGAGTATCTGAACTATTTGGAGTACATAAAGAGTATTTCGAGATATGACACAGGGGTGGAAGTGACAGCACAATCACAACTGGTCAGTTTGTCTACCTGTACAAATGTGACAGAAACACAGAGGCTGCTGGTACATGGTGTCAGAGTAGCGGAACCCGTAGCAGAAGGACAAGCTGAAGAAACGGGGGAATAATCATGGCGCAACAATATGAAGTGGGTGACATTGTTAAAATGAAAAAGAAACATCCGTGTGGCAGTTTTGAATGGGAAATCTTACGTGTAGGCGCAGATTTTCGGTTGAAATGTTTGGGGTGCGGTCATCAGATTATGATAGCCAGGAAACTAGTAGAGAAGAACACAAAAGAAATTAAAAAATGTGTGTGAGGAGAGTTTGGTTATGAAGTACGAAAAACCAGATATAAAAATTGTACTAGCAGAAGAAGAGGATGTAATTACAGCTTCTTTCGAAATTGTGGAAGATGAAGGTGGATGGAGCAGATTCTTCTAAAAAAATACTTGCAATCACTACATTGGTATGTTATAATGCCAAATTGTGATATATTATTTTATTCCTTGTTCCCGATAAGAAAAGCGGGGGCCAGAGACCATAAGGAGGTGCAAACGACATGAACAAATATGAATTAGCAGTTGTTGTCAATGCAAAGATCGAAGACGACGCTAGAGCAGCAGTTATCGAGAAAGTACAAGCTTACATTACTCGTTTCGGTGGCCAAGTTTCTGACGTTGATGAATGGGGTAAGA
>JAZRPT010000026.1:0-52929 GCA_045649385.1 Faecalimonas sp.
TGGCAAAAAAGTTGTCATCCTAGGTTCTGGTGATATCGGACTTATCATGGCAAGACGTATGACCTTAGAAGGTGCTGAAGTCAAAGTGGTTGCTGAGCTTATGCCATACTCAGGCGGATTAAAACGTAATATCGTACAATGTTTAGACGACTTTGGTATTCCTTTAAAATTAAGCCATACTGTAGTTGATATCGAAGGTAAAAATCGTGTGGAGGCTGTTACAATCGCAGAAGTTGGTCCGGACCGCAGACCGATACCGGGCACAGAAATTCGCTACGAATGCGATACTCTTCTTCTCTCTTGCGGGTTAATTCCTGAAAACGAATTAAGCAAGAGTGCCGGTGTTGCTTTAAATCCAATTACATCAGGCCCTATTGTTGGTGACAATTTAGAAACCAACATCGAAGGGATCTTCGCTTGCGGTAATGTACTTCATGTACATGACCTTGTAGATTATGTTTCACAGGAGGCTGCAACTGCCGGTAAGAATGCTTCCCTCTATATTCAAAAGGGTGTTGCAGCTAATGTGAAAACAGTAGAAATTGTTCCAGAAGGCGGGGTGCGCTACACGGTACCGAAATTCATTCGTCCAACCGAAATGGAAGACAATCTTACAGTCCGTTTCCGTGTTGGTGATGTTTACAAAAACTGTGCCATTGCTACATACTTTGACGATGAGCTGATCAGCAAACGCACACGTCCGGTTATGGCTCCGGGCGAAATGGAACAAGTCATTCTTAGTAAGAAAAAACTTGCTGAATATCCGAATTTAACAAAGATTACCATTCGTATTGAAGAAGTATAAAGGAGGCCCTAAAATGAGAACAATTGAATTAACATGCATTGGATGTCCTCTTGGGTGTCCGCTGAATGTCACACTAGAAGGAAATGAAGTAACTGAAGTAACAGGAAATACTTGTCCAAAAGGTGCTGTCTATGCAAAAAAAGAAGTGACAAACCCAACTAGAATTGTTACCTCCACTGTTCGTGTAAGTGGCGGCACATGCTGTATGGTCAACGTGAAAACGGAAGCTGACATTCCAAAAAGCAAAATATTTGAATGCGTAGAAGCTTTGAAAGGTGTAGAAATCACTGCACCTGTGAAAATTGGTGACATTGTTCTTGCAGATGTCGCAGGAACCGGCGTAAATGTTATTGCAGCAAGAAACGTTTCTGCGTTATAATATACCATAGAGTCTGTCTTGACAGACAAAAGATTGGAGCACACTTATGAAGAAAGAATTTAAAGAGGCATTGGAAGACTCTCCTATCATTGCCGCAATTAAGGATGACAAGGGATTAAAAAAATGTGTAACAAGCGATAGCCATGTAATCTTTATTTTATACGGCGATATTCTCACAATTCCTGATATCATAGACACAGTAAAAGAAGCCGGAAAACTTGCCATGGTTCACATTGATTTAATCACCGGACTTAGCAGCAAGGAAATCACTGTCGATTTCTTGAAGAAATATACCAAGGCCGATGGAATCATTACAACAAAGCCTAACTTAATAAAGCGCGCGAAGGAACTCGACTTCTACACCATTTTGCGTGTGTTTTTACTTGACTCTATGGCATATGAAAACATTGATCGTCAGGTAAAAACAGCGAAACCGGATGTGATTGAAGTACTTCCCGCACTGATGCCAAAGATTGTTTCAAAAGTGTGTAAGCTCTCACCAGCTCCTGTTATTGCAGGTGGACTGGTGTCAGAAAAAGATGATGTAATGACACTCCTGCAATCTGGCGCCATTAGCATTTCATCTACGAATGAAAACGTGTGGTTTTTATAGGATATGCGTAACTGTTCAGAGCCAAGCAAAATTTTTTTTGGCGGATACGCCACACCGAGGAAACACAACGTGTTTTTGAGGTTGGTTCTGAACAGTTACGACAGACTCTTTTTTTATTTATTCACTATATAATAATACAAACCATTCCACCATTGCTGTCATTGACAATCTTCTGCATGGTATCCTGTAACTTCATCTGACTTTCATCATTAATCATGGCAATCTTATTCTTCATCCCATCGGTAATCATTTCTTCAATGGACTTTCCGAAGATATTAGTTCCCCAGATTCCTTCTTCTGTCTGGCTATTGTTTTTAATATAAGTCACCAAATCATTTGCCTGCTGCTCACTTCCCACAATCGGGGCAATCTCAGTCTCAATATTTGCACGAATCATATGAATGGATGGAGCTTCTGCGCGAATCTTCACGCCAAATTTGTTGCCTTGCTTAATTAGCGTAGGTTCATCCACCAGAATCTCCTCTTTACGCGGATTGACGACACCATAACCTTTCATTCTGACACATTCCATTGCATCCTTCACATCTTCGTATGCTTTCTTCATCTCCGAAAGTTCTTTCATCATACGTACCAGCTCATATTCGCCGCCAATCTCGGTACCAACCAAGTCACTAAGCATTTCATAATAACATTTTTCATCTACTTGAATACGAATGGTTACACAACCGGTATCCATGGCAATATCATCCACACGCATATCCTGAATACAGCTATTTTCCGGTTTTACAACTCCCTTCACTGCATCCTTAATCTCACGTAATTCATCTAAAATTCCACGGATATATTTTAGGATTTCCTGTTTCACCTTGTGTTCTCTCGGTAACATTTCCACCCATTTTGGTATGTAAAACTGAACTTCAGAAACTGGAAATTCAAACAGTACCTTCTCCATAATGTGATGAATGTCTTCCTCTCGAAGCTGCTCACAGTTTACTGCCACAACTGCCACATTATGACGTTCTCTGATTTCATCTACCAATTGCTTTGTTTCATTGCTGTATGGTTTCTGAGAGTTTACCAACACAATAAATGGTTTTCCAAGTGTTTTTAATTCCTGAATGGTCTGTTCCTCCGCCGCCAAATAATTGCCCCGTGGAAGTTCGCCTATGCTGCCATCTGTAGTTACTACAATTCCGATAGTCGCATGGTCCCTGATAACTTTCTGAGTTCCTACTGTTGCAGCCTTTGTAAACGGAATTTCATAGTCAAACCAAGGTGTTTTTACCTTTCGTTCCTCTCCGTTTTCCATATGACCGGATGCACCTTCCACCATATATCCCACACAGTCAACCAAACGAACCTTTACCTTTACATCATCCATAAGACAAATTTCAGCCGCCTCTTTTGGCACAAATTTTGGTTCTGCCGTCATCACTGTTTTACCAGATGCGGACTGTGGCAATTCATCTTTTGCTCGTTCACGGCTTGGAATATCCTCCATTTTCGGCAATACCATCAAATCCATAAACCGTTTAATAAATGTTGATTTCCCGGTACGTACCGGTCCAACCACACCAAGATAAATGGCACCGCCTGTCCGTGCCTGAATATCTTTATACACATTAAAAACTTCCATAGCAATCCTCCTCCATATTCTTGTATAATGTATGAGAATTGCACGAAAAAAAGAACCACAAAAATTGCGGTTCTTTGTTCTCTATTTCCACAGTAGTTCTGAGTTTTCCAATCTGCCATCTCTATGCATCAATTCATACACTGCTTCTGCAGGACTCTTATCTTCAAACAGCACCAGATTGATTTGCTCTATAATCGGCATGGATTCGTTGTATTTTTTTGCTAACGCAAGACCTGCTTTTGCAGAATACACACCTTCCACAACCATCTGAACTTCATCCATAGCTTCTTTCATGGTTTTCCCTTGACCAATTAAAATACCGGCCCTACGGTTACGGCTGTGCATACTTGCACACGTAACAATCAAATCTCCAATTCCGGTAAGTCCTGAAAAGCTTTCTGCCTTTCCACCCATTTTCACCCCAAGGCGAGTAATCTCTGCAATCCCTCTGGTAATAAGAGCGGCTTTTGTATTGTCTCCATATCCAAGACCATCTGCAATACCTGCTGCAAGCGCAATTACGTTTTTCAGTGCGCCGCCTATTTCAATTCCAAGGATATCCGGACTAATATAAACGCGGAAGAAATCGTTTTTAAAGGCATCTTGCAAATAGATTGCTGTTTCTTTCGATTTCGCCCCCACAACACAAGTAGTTGGAAGTCTTCGTCCTACTTCTTCTGCATGACTTGGTCCGGAAAGCACTGTAACATCTGCTTCCGGCAGTTCTTCTTCAATCTGCTCTGACAATGTCATCAGCGTATCTTCTTCAATCCCCTTTGCAACATTTACAACAATTTGTCCCGGCTTAATGAAAGGTTTCATACTTCTGGCTGTACTTCTTGTAAAAATAGATGGTACTGCCAACACAAGAAAATCTTTATCCTTCATTCCTTCCTCTAAATCATTGGTAAATATCATATCTTCTGATAATTTTACACCTGGAAGTTTTGTTTTGTGTTCTCTTTCTTTTTGTAACATTTCCACTTCATTTTTATCAATAGACCATACTGTTACATCATGACCATTGTTAAACAACATCATTGACAATGCTGTTCCCCAACTTCCTGCTCCTAATATACCTACTCTAGCCATTATGAACCTCCTACGATTTCTTTCCTATTTTCCTTAAATCTGTTTTATTTTCCGTTCCTTTTACCAATCGCTTAATATTTGCCCTGTGTCTCCAGAATGCAAGTGCAGCAAGCACAACAGCAATTGCATAGAACTCATATCGTTCACCATTTGTTAATCCAAATCCACCCATTTGACCATGTATTACAACTTGAATCACAAATAAAACCATAATAATGAGAGAGCCAAGTGATACATACTGTGTAAACCAGACAATCCCAACAAACACAACCGCAACAATCAGAAACATCAGCGGATTCACTGCCAAGATAAGTCCTGCTGTAGATGCGATTCCCTTTCCACCCTTGAAATTCAGATAAAACGGGAAATTGTGACCAAGCACCGCACCAAGTCCTGCATAGATTGCAAGTAATTCCACGTGACTGCTATCAGCAAAAATGAAACGAACAAGCACAACGGCAAGCACACATTTCAAACAGTCGCCAATAAATGTAATGACCCCAGCCTTCCAACCGAGCGTACGAAGTGCATTGGTTGTCCCTGCATTTCCACTTCCATGCTTTCTTATATCCACATGATTCAACATACCATAAATGTAACCTGTCTGAACCAATCCAAATAAATATCCGATTGCCACGCAAATCAAACGTTCCATTCTATTGCTCCTTTTCCTTTCGTTCACGAATGAAGAATTTCAGTGAAGTCCCTCTAAAACCAAATGCTTCACGTATTTTATTTTCCAAATATCTGGTATAAGAAAAATGCATCAATTCTTTGTCATTTACAAAGATAACAAATGTAGGCGGTTTAACTGAAACCTGCGTAATATAGTAAAGTTTCAAACGTTTTCCCTTATCTGAAGGTGGTTGCTGCAGAGCAACAGCTTCTGCCATAATCTCATTCAACACACCGGTTGCAACACGTAGCGTTTGATTTTCCATTACCATATCGATCATGTCATATAGTTTATTTAAGCGTTGCCCAGTTTCTGCAGAAACATACATAATTTCCGCATATGGCATATAAGCCAGTGTATTGCGAATCTCTTTTTCATATTCATTCATGGTCTTATCATGTTTTTCAATGGCATCCCATTTATTTACAACAACGATAATACCCTTTCCACGTTCATGGGCGATACCTGCAATCTTTGCATCCTGCTCGGTTACACCTTCCGTCGCATCAATTACCATAAGCACCACATCCGCACGTTCTACTGCTGTAACTGTACGAATGATGCTGTAACGTTCTAACTCTTCTTTAATTTTGTTCTTTCTACGAAGACCTGCTGTATCAATAAACACATACTCTTTTCCATTGTGTTTGATAGCAGTATCAATGGCATCTCTGGTTGTTCCTGCGATGTCGGATACAATCACACGATTCTTGCCAAGAAGTTTGTTTACAATCGAAGATTTCCCAACATTTGGTTTTCCGACAATGGCAATTCTCGGTCTGTCATCTTCCTCTTCCTCTCCTGTCCCTTCCGGAAAATGTTTTGTCACTTCATCCAGCATATCACCAATACCAAGTCGTGATGATGCTGAAATTGGCATCGGGTCACCAATACCAAGATTGTAGAATTCATACACATCCGGCATGAATTTTTCAAAACTGTCTACTTTATTAACGACCAATATAACCGGTTTTCCGGAACGGCGAAGCATATCTGCCACCTTCGAATCAGAATCTACCAATCCTTGTCTCACATCTGTCAAGAAAATGATAACGTCTGCCGTATCAATGGCAATCTGTGCCTGTTCTCTCATCTGTGACAAAATAATATCTTTGCTATCCGGCTCGATTCCGCCCGTATCAATCAGCGTAAAATCACGATTGAGCCAAGATACTTCTGCATATATTCTATCTCTGGTAACACCTGGCGTATCTTTTACAATTGAAATCATTTCTCCTGCCAGTGCATTAAATAATGTGGATTTCCCAACGTTTGGTCTTCCCACAATTGCTACAATTGGTTTACTCATTTCTAATCTCCTATATTATGAATGATCTATTATAGTTCCTAAAAATTCCCATCCGCTTGATTTTACAATATCTATATCTACTTGTAAAGAATCTTTTACTTCCTTGAGTGTCACATCATCTAAGAAAACTTCTTCTCCATCCCTTAACATGTTACAAGGAAGCAGCAATTTACTGCCAAGCGGTTTGTCTTTTAACTGAGTCATCAAATCCTGTCCTGTAATTAGACCGGAAACCGTAATCTTATCACCAAAGAAATCATTACGAATCCAATACAAATGCACTCTTATATTTGGAAATTTTGCTTGTAATTTTTCCATCATTTGCTGCAAATATGGATATGCCAGTTTACCTGTCGCAATCGAGATTTCAAGTTCGCGCTCATCACCTTCTATATCGGAACAAGCCTCATCAAATTCGTTCATCAGAAGTCTTAACATTCCCACGCCATTTTCCAATTGCATATATCCATCATAGCGTGCTTCTTCCGGCATTTCTCTCTCAGCAAGAATATACCACTCATCTCCAGCATGGATAAAATGATATCCATACTCTGCGTAGATTTCTTTTTGCCATTTTTCAATTGTATCAAGTACTTGGATTGCATCTTCTTTTGTAAAAGCTTGCAGTGGGTAAAGCCCATCTCTATATTTTGTAAGTCCAACCGGAACAACTGAAACACTTTGCAAATATGGCAAATATTTTGTCAAATCACGAATACTTCTTTCTAATTCTTCTCCGTCATTTACTCCTTTACAAAGTACAATCTGTCCATTCATATGAATGCCTGCTTCATATAACTTGTCCACTTTTTTCAATGCATCACCTGCAAACCGATTATGAAGCATCATGCAACGCAGCTCCGGATTGGTGGTCTGAAAAGAAATGTTGATTGGCTCCAAATGATACTGTACCATGCGTTCTACATCATGGTCACTCATATTAGTAAGGGTAATATAATTGCCCTGTAAAAATGATAATCTTGAATCATCATCTTTGAAATATAATGTCTCTCGCATTCCCTTCGGCATTTGGTCAATAAAACAGAAAATACATTTATTTCTACAGGAACGGTATTCATCCATCAGTCCATGTTCAAATATAATTCCCAGGTCCTCATCATAGTCTTTTTCTATTTCTAATTCCCATTCTTCCCCGTCAGCCTTCTCTATCAAGACGACGAGTTCTTCATCATTCACCAAATAATAATAATCAAACACGTCTTCAATTGAATGATCATTTATGGAAATTAATTTATCGCCCGGCTCTATACCGAGTTCCTCAGCGATGCTTCCCGCCTCAATTTCTTTGATTATATGTTCATGCTTCATAATTATTTCCTCAAGTTTATTTTACTCAAACTATATCATACTAAATTTAATGAAAAAATGCAATTTTAAGACTATAAAATATTGATGAACTATTTATTTTTTGTTAAGATAGTTATATTGATATACAAAAATTATTTTTGGAGGCCAACATGTCAAATATTACACAATTAGAAAAAACCCTTCCAACTGCTCCTCTTAAAATCATCGCTTTGGACAGTTGCAAGGAATTAGGTCAAAAGGTAAATGATTACATTGTTTCTTTCAGACAAGGAGCAAGTAAAGAATTTCCGGATACCGCTCAGCTGGCTAACTATGAATGCGACAACTACTTAGCTGAAAGTGCATGCCCACGTTTTGGTTCTGGTGAAGCCAAAGGTATCTTGAAAGAATCTATTCGTGGTAAAGATTTATTTATTATGGTTGATGTATGTAACTACAGCCTTACTTATACGGTAAATGGTCATGAAAATCATATGTCACCGGACGACCATTATCAAGATTTAAAACGTATCATCTCCGCTGCCACAGGAAAGGCTCGTCGTATCAGCGTTATTATGCCTTTCTTATACGAAAGCCGTCAGCACAAACGTACAAAGAGAGAATCTCTTGACTGTGCACTTGCATTGCAGGAATTAATGGATATGGGCGTGTCTGATATTATTACATTTGATGCACACGACCCTCGTGTACAAAATGCAATTCCGTTAAAAGGATTTGATAACTTCTCTGCAAACTATCAGTTTATGAAAGCTCTGCTTCGTGCAGAACCTGATTTACAAGTAGACAAAGACCACTTAATGATTATCAGTCCGGATGAAGGCGCTATGCACCGTGCAGTTTATTTATCAAACGTACTTGGTGTAGATATGGGTATGTTCTACAAACGCCGCGACTATTCAGTTGTAGTGAATGGAAAGAACCCAATTGTGGCCCATGAATTCTTAGGTACTGATTTAGAAGGAAAGAACGCGATCATCGTAGACGACATGATTTCTTCCGGAGAAAGTATGTTGGATGTATGTAAACAAATCAAAGAACGTGGCGCTAATCGTGTATTTGTCTTCTCAACATTTGGTCTGTTTACAGAAGGTATGGCGAAGTTTGATGAATATTATGAAAAAGGTTATATTGACCGTATCATCACAACGAACCTTACTTATCTTCCACCATCTGTATTGGAGAAACCATACTTTACATTTGCAGACATGAGTAAGTTCTTGGCACTCATTATTGACTCTATGAATCACGATACTACTATCGGTAAGGTATTAGTACCAACAGATAAGATTCATCAGTTGTTGGAAAAACACAATGCGAAATTGAATAAATAAATCGAGTAAAATAAGGTACACCCCAAATCATTTAAGATGTACCTTTTTTTAACTGATTAGAATGAATATCATTATCAACGGTTGCCTTGTACATCCAAATTGGAATGAGTACAAGGCCCATTGATATACTTCCTTTATGCGCTACTGCCATACAGAACACCTCATACTTTTTGTACTAGTATCTGCATTCTAATAGATTTTATGAGAGCAAAAAGTTTAACTAACCTAAAAATCCAAATCTACGGAAGAAAACTGCAAATAGATTTTCGTTATTCAGTTCCGTGGACTCAGTTACTTTCGCAATTGCTGTTTCATGATTCCCAAGAAACTCCTCGCAGAGTGCAGTCAAATACAAATATTGCGCCTTTCTGAGTTTCGCCGGCTCATCCACGAATGGAATAAAGAACGGTGTTGTTCCAAAATATCCATTATCCTTGACATCCTTAATCTTGCTCCACTCTCTGATATATTTCGTCATCAGATGCTGTGCCTTCGTGTGTTCTCCCAAATGTAAAAATGACTTCGCCTGATAATAAGGCAGCTCCTTTAGGTGCATATTGCTAAAATATTCAATCTGTATTGTTGCAATATATGAGAAAATCACATCTGCTTCCTCTTTTTGTCCCAACATTTCCAAACACAACGCTTCATGGTACTTCAGCGGTACCAATTTACAGTGATTCCAGATTCCTGCTCCCAAGGATTGTGGCAGCACTTGTCCCTCACGGAAAAATTTCATTGCATCCTCCACATTGCCTTTGTCCAATTCTTTTTTACCTTTCACAAGATAAGCAAACATATATTGGTCTGCAATCGCGTGCTCACCACCCTCACAAGGTACAAAATCATGAGACATCAAGACTTCAATAGCCGCATCCGGCATATCACATTGATTGTATGCTTTGGCAAGCTCCGTCAGAACATCGTCACGGGTAACACATGGTGCATTTTTTATTAAAGCAACTTTTTCTTCCGGCGCAACCGTCATCTTATCCATCAATACGACCGCTTCATAGAGAAGTTCCTGGTCATTCGGTCTTTCCTCAACCAATGCTTTCATAATGTCAAGAGCACGTTCTTCCTGATGTAGATGGCTGAAATATGCTACTGCCAAATTACGTTTTGCAATATAGTTGTCTTCGCATGTTTCCCAAAGAGTTGCGGCCTTTTCGTATTGCAACTTGTTGTAATACAGGCATCCAAGCAGCATTTTTGCTTCCTCATTGTCGGTAGTTGCAATCACATCTTCCAAAATGGCAATTTCTTCATATCTGTGTAAATAGCATGCACCCAATTCTGCCGTTTCTGCTTTCTTATATTCTTCGGTGCCACACATGCCCAACATCTTCTTATAGTAACCAAGTGCATAGTAGAGCGCTTTACGTTTGCAGTCTGGACGGCTCTCTTCCAATCCGGAAAGTAATCTTACGATGTCTGCATATCTTCCCATTGCAGCCAAATCAAAAGCAAGGTCAAGACAGGTCTGAACTGCATCACTGTCCATGCAAGTATAGAGGTCTTTTTCATCAGCCAAGAAACGCATCATGTGGTCCAATGAATCGCTTGCAAGCTGTTTGTTTACAATCGCTTCTGCTTCTTTTGTTTTTCCAAGTTCTCGTAGTGCAATCACCAGACATGCCAATGCCAAATTATTTTTTCTACCATAATCCAGTGCATTTTCCGCATGGCGCACAGCTTCCGCATAATCCTGACGCTTGATGTCAATTATAGCAATTCTTGTCATTGCCTTAGAGACACAGTCAGCAGCCCAATATGCTTTGTAATAGAAATCATACGCTTCTTTGGTATTTCCTTCTGCCTCCAGAATTCTTCCCATTGTATAATATGCTTCACCGCTTTGCAGTCTCTCATTGAATATGGTTAATGCTTCAATCGCTCTGGTTGCATATGCCTTTGCCGAATCTATGCAGTACCGGTTCAATTCGTACTTTGCCATGGCTACAAGAGATGGGATATGGTTGATGTTACGTTTTAAAGCTTCTTTCCAGAAACTATCCGGATTGGTATGTGGGTCCCGATATTGGTCTACATGTACTCCTGCCAAATACAACTCGTCAGCACTGTTCATTCCTGCTGCAGAAGGCATATCGGTAATTACTTCCGGCATATTGAATTTGTCAAAGTTTTTTTCTGTATATTCTGCAACACAAGCACCATCAACGGTAATTGATACTGTAACATATTTTGGCAGTTCTGGAAGTTGTGCAATTAATACATCTGTCGGTATCAAGTCTTTCGTTGTCTCAAAATAGGTAGTCTCATTGTCAAATACTTTCACTGTAGCAGAACGGTAAGTTTTTGTTGTCTGCAATTTAAGCAAACCACCGTCTCTATCAATACAAAATGCACAATTTAAGTTCGCGTAGGTTGGTGAGCCAATTTTGGTAATCGGATACCAATGTTGAGAAAATTCTTTTGTCTCGTATGGTGCAAGCCATGCGAAGTTCGGCTGATTATCAGAATATGAACCTGCCATCAACTCTGCATATTCACCGTCTGTATCCGTCAGTGCATTCTCCCATGATTTTGACAATTGACAATATGCCCAAGTGAACATTTTCTTACCTGGTGAAATATGATGGTCACCAATATGTACAACGCCACATTCTTTCCCATGGTCATAGCCACCGAAGAAATCATAATCAGAGGCAGCAGCAAAGTAAGAAGTGGCCTCCTTTGTATTCTTGTGCCACGAAATATCTCTGTCACTATCCATCGGAATTCCGTTAAACACACCATTTCCTGCAATTGGATAGGTTGTTCTGGATTTCAAATAGTGGAAATTCACGTAAGACACATCTTGTGGGAAAAAGATTTGATAGCTCTCATTCACTGGCACAGCTGCATTTTCCCACCAAAGAAATGATTTTTCCACTGCATTGCGATTGTACAGACGCATTCTGGTTTCCAGACTTGTCTCTCCCGGTCTTAAAATCACACTTACCATCCCCTTCATGCGGTCGATTGGGTCATGTTCGGATAAGTGACAGGCAACACCGCCATCTTTCAATTCTTCTACTGTAAAATCACACGGCATGAATCCGGAAGCGCGGTGATGGAATGGCCAGTTGAATTCTACGCCACCGGAAATCCAAGAACCGAGAACTCCAATCAGAGCCGGTTTGATGACATGCTGCTTGTAAAAATAATCATATCCTGTCGTCTTATCCAGTGCAGAGTAGATTCTCCCTCCGATTTCCGGTAAGATTTCTATTTTTACGTATTCATTTTCTAAAGTAACTAAGGTGTATTCCTTATCCTCCTTATGTGTGCGGTCAACTTCCAAAACTACTTTATTCGGATAAGGTCTTCCGCTTGTTCGCTGGTGCACACGGTTCTCTGCAAACATTGGCATTTCTTCTGCTGCAGGTTCCGGATAAGTAGGGATTATAATTTTTCCAACTTCATAACTTACTTTACTCAAAATATATTCCTCCTTGATTTTTAATTCATCTTATTATATTCTAAAACAAAGAAGGTTTAGTTTATATGTAAAAACTTACTTAATTTTTAACAAATCTTACTATTGGAGTTGTATGTTATGTTATCACTTCCTGAAAATATAAAATGCGGTTATTGTGACTGTAGCGAGTTTGGTGGATTAACTGTCTCCCCAAAAAGAATTGTAAAACAATATGAAATAGAATTTTATCTGGAAGATGGTTTGTCGACAACGGCTGACGAAAAAATATATGAAATCAAGAAACACTTTATACAGATTGCCTCACCGGGACAAGTTCGCCATAGCATGCTTCCGTTTCAGACTGCCTACTTGAAGTTTTCAGTCACAGACGAACTGGCGGATGCCCTGTCTTGTGCGCCGAGATATTTCTGTAGCAGCCACCCACAAGCCATACTGGATTTGATGAAAGAAATAATTCTACTGAATGAGAGCGACAACAATATTCTGCTACATAGCCGCATTCTATCGCTCATTCACATCGTGCTTGCGGATTCCAAGATACCTGCAGAACGACAGGGTGAGAACTACGGCGTAGTATCGCATGCAAAGCGATATATGGAAACGCATTATGCAGAGCGAATTACACTAGGGGATATTGCAGAGCATGTGCACCTAAGCAATATCTACTTTCACAATATTTTCACTTCTGCTCTTGGCATGACGCCACATCAATATCTGACAAACTATCGCATTGAAAAAGTCAAAGAGCACCTGTGGAACACGCAGAAAAGCGTAAGTGAAATTGCTGAAATCACGGGCTTTGGATGCCAACAATACCTGAACAAAGTATTTAAAAAAGAAACCGGCATGACACCGATTTCTTATAGAAAGACTGTTCAAAAAAACTATTTACTTTAAACATTGGAGGAAATTGACTATGATTAAATTTGGAATTATAGGTGCCGGATGGCGCAGTGAATTTTATGTACGCATTGCAAACCATATGCCGGAACTGTTTCACGTTACAGGAATCTATATACGCAGCGAAGAAAAACGTACTGCTTTTTTGCAGAAGTTTGACGTTCCTGCTTGCTCATCTTTGGATGAGTTGCTAAGCACTGCACCTGATTTTGTCGTATCCTGCGTGGATAAAGGCTCCGTATGCAATGAAATTGAATTACTATGCAACAAAGGAATTGCCGTATTATCTGAAACACCAATCGGCACAAGCCTAGATGAGATTGATGCCTTTGCAAAGAAAATCAAAAAAGACTGGAAGGTGCAGGTTGCAGAACAATTTCACCTCATGCCACGCAACCAAGCCTACAAACGTATCATTGACAGTGGCATCCTCGGCGAAGTGAATCATGTACAACTCTCCTGCTGCCACGATTATCACGCCACCAGCCTAATCCGATTTTTCCTTGACATAAAAAACGAATTGCCACAAACTATGAGTTGTTCACTGGAAGACACCATAACACGTTATAACTCACGTCAAGGTAAAATTATGCCAACAGAAATCCTGACATCGCAGCAACTTGCTATCTGCAAATACAGTGATAAGACGGCATTATATGACTTTAACTTCGAACAATATTTTTCTGATATCCGAAGCAGCCGAATCGTCATTCGAGGAACCAAGGGTGAGATTGTAAATAACACCTGTCACTATCTGGAACACGATAACGTTATCAAATTTGAACTCACAAGAAACATGTGTGGTTCTTACGAAAACTTGGATGGGCTGTACCTTGAATCCATTACTGGAAACGGGCAAATTCTGTATCGCAACCCATTTGGAAAAGCGAGATTGTCAGACGAAGATATCGCAATCTCGACTGCTTTGGTAAAGATGGACACTTATTTAAAAACGGGAAAATCTTTCTATTCCTTAGCAGATGCAATGTTGGATGTGAAGACAGCACTATCTATGTACTGACAATTGGCAAAATCGGTGCTAGAATGCAAAATTCTAGCACCGATTTTTATTCATTCTAATATCGCTCCATGAGCTTTATTCTTTCAAATACAACATATCATCTTTTTCTTCTAATTCTAGTATTGCTAAATGTGGTCTATTGGTTTCAGTCTTAGACTCGTTCGGAGTAAATAATGCTAGCATAAGCTCACCTTCAAATGTTTTGAAAATCATCCCATGCCCACCATCTTTATCAAACAGCAATTCATCATGATGGATCCATCCAGACGAAAACCAAGAATGAGAAGCATCTACCTTGCCAGTCTCACTTTCTGAAACAGCAACAACATAACCTCTTCCCTTTGTTGCAAAACCTGACCAAAGCATTAATAATTTCCCATTTGCTGTTGTATACATAAATGGCGCATCTGTCACCGCATGACTGTTCCAATTAGGCTCTTTTGCATTAAACATAAGCTTCGGTGTTGAAATAAGAGCACTTAAATTGTCATTTAACTTTGCACAATACATTTTACCTGTTTTGTCGTCCTCAGTATTCCAATCACAAGCAAAAACTAACCATGGTTGTTTGTTCTCATCAATATATAATGTTGCATCAAGGAAATCTCTATTATTAGACTGATAAAGAATAGCTGGCTCCGTGAAAGGGCCTAGTGGGCTATCACTTACATATGATGAAATCACTCTGCGTCCAGAAGTCTTCAACTCAACTGCTGTGAATATGTAAAAATTTCCGTTATAATAATGACACTCTGGTGCCCAGAAAGAATCACCAACACCATAAAAATCATCAGGTGGCGTGAGTACATTAATTGGGTCACTCCATGTTATTAGGTTCTCACTGACTCTACATTCAATTCCACTTGACTCAGCACGTGTATACAAATAGTATTTTCCTTCATACGACATGATAAAAGGGTCTCTACAATAGATCGTGCTTCCTTTTTCACACTTGAGATTACTATAAACGGCACCCTTTGCTTCCGCCCATGTCATCAACTTAATATTGAATTCTGCTTGGGCATATTGGGCATATTCATGTACTATTACACACTCCATGTCGCCATTGTTGTCAATATACATATAGAATTTGCCTCCGCGTCTTGCGGCGCCAATCTTTAAACCATTTCCTTTAAAATCTTGTTTTTGTTCATCTGTCAAACTGTAACTAATGTAATCCTGCCAGTTATCTCCATCTTTGAAGAGCTGTAACCGTAAGCCTACCGAAGCATTGTCCGACACAGTGAAATACACGCCACCAAATTGGATTCCCAAACGATACGAACCCTTGACAAACTCAATTTCTTCTTTCAGAACTGTTTCTACATATACATCATCATTTGCACCTACCGATGTAAACAGTTCCAACGATGCCTTGCTAGTGCCAGTGTACGTTACCGTCGGCAATTTCGTCTCTTCATCCAATTCCACCGCATAGTTCGAATTGCTTGTTTTAAACAGGAATTCTTCGTGACCTGAGATGCATGTAATATCTACCTCAGAACCTATCTTTACTTCAAGGTTCTTATACCCTCCCGAAGCACAATCAGGTGTGTTCCCAAGTCCAAATTTATACTTCAATGGCGTATCCGATGATGCAAAACCTTGAAACAGTATTTGGTCCGCAAAATCACCGGCTCCATAAATCGGCGTTGCTAATGGCAACCTCCAAGCAGGAACTAGTTTTCCTTCTTCCGCAGCTGATTCAAACCACACATACATAACATCATTAACAATGACTACCTTGAAATCCATCTCATCTATTTCACGAATATTACCTGTATTTGCTATATTTGTAAAGTCCTCAGTATGGGTCATATTCTTATTAAATGTTAAATCCCCATTTGTCGAATTTGAATTAGTGCCCGAAGTATAGCTATATTCACCATATTTAATTCTAGGTCCTTGGCTTCTTAAGCATGGTTCAAATGTTGTTTCTCCATTTGTAATAAAAAATTGTGGCTGCATTTGTGTTGTATTATCACTATCAACATACATAGTTCCTGCGACTTCCCATCTGTCGCTTTCTCCCATAAAGTTGACTCTCGTTGTACTGTTCAGCTTTCCATTATTTTCAATTTTTCCATTAACACAATCCACACTGCTCACGTTGGAGAATTCTCCTGCAGAAAATTTCCACTTTGTCACATTCATTTTCTGAATTTCATCTTCAGTCATAGATTTCACATCTTGGAAATACGCTAAACCTTTTTCCATAACTGAACAAGCAAATCCCAGTTCAATAACACTTTTGTCTTTATCATACGAAGGATACAATGTTTGTAAATTCACATCCAATGCTTGTTGACCATTATAAAAAATATAAAGGTGACCATCTTGTATGATAGCTGTCACTTCACTAGTACTACTACCTGTTTCAAAAGGAGTTATACCTTGATTCTTAACAACCTTCGTTAGGTCTTTCTCTTTCTTATTATCTTCCTGTCTAACTATACCTTTCGTATGACCTTTTGCATAAAACTCATACGGAACATTATCGTAACTCACATAAACACCGGCATACGCCCATTCACATTGTGCCCATGCCCACGTGATATCTGCACTAACACCACTCGTTCCTGCAATCGTGTTCACTGATACATTTGCAGCGCCTTGGTTTATATCACTCACAAGATGAGAACCCGTAATCGGTTCATATGTTATATTAAACTTATTACCCGAAAGATTCTCTTCTGGTTTGAGCAATTTTTCACCATAAGCAGTTTTTCCAAATAGCAGTTCTTCTTCTTTCACCTCTATCTCTAATTGACTGTCAATTTGTTTTGTATTATATGCTGCTACACCAAGTTGATAGTATCTTCCCTCTAGCCATTTGTCGCATAATTTCTCCATTGGCATACGCAATACAATACGATCATCCACACTACAATATAGTACATTCTGCTCAATAGCCCAAATAACAGTATGCTCTGTTCCTGTGCCTTGAAGCATTGTGGCAATTGCAGAATAATCCGAATATTGATCATAGTCCAAAGCTCTTTGAACCCAAACAGATACACCTTGATCTGCTCCATAAGTATTATAATGATCAGCGTCTAATCCCACAAGGCCACTATCTTTTTGGCTATTTCCAGCAAGAACCTTTACTCCCAGGTTATCGAAATAAACTTGTCTTGTCTCTCCACCATTACGAATGGTAATACCAAAGTGGTTACCCGATCCCGCTGTTGTATACTTTGCTTTCAGATAAACTGTGTCTGAAGCACCTACAAAATATTTATAAGATGTTTCTTCTTCATTAACAAGGATGTTATCGTATTGATATGTGTTTTTCTCATTGACCTTGTCAATGTCAACCTTGAAATCCTCTGTACCATCGTCGTCGTTTGCACGTTCGTCAGATGCCAATAGGCGAGTGCGTGCTGTTCCATATACTTTTGTTCCATCTCGTGTTATCCAATATGGGGTAACACTGAGTTCCGTATCATTAATTTTTTTCAATGTGTCGAACCCATCAATAACTACTGTTGCAAATTCTCCCGAAGCCGTGTTTTTAAATACTTGATATGGCTCTACTGTATCTGCATTATTTTGTTCTATTACTGTAAGTGTATCAAAGAAGTTTGCTTTACAAGACGCTTCCTTCGTAACTTTAATGTTGAAACCAACCTCACGATATTTCTCAGAATCATCTACACTGGTAACAAGTCTGAGTTTTAATTTATCTGTGTTCCCATCTCCATCACTTTTCGCTATTGCATCAGCGACTCTCTGCGACACCTGTGCTTTTACTGTCAATACATCTTCCGGTACATATTTTGCCCATGCCGAACCACTATCATCACCTTCCGGTAACGACTTGGCATTAGCATCTTTATCTGTTTCCGTAATGCCGGTCCACCAGCCACCGAATACATACCCTTCTTCTTCCGGATAGCTTTTATCTGTTCCTCTATATGTACTGATATCTTCATAATATACATACATTAAACCTGCATCCGTACAAATTGGTTCTTTCGACTCCGTTGTTTCAGTAGCATTTGCCGTAAATACCGATATTGGCGATACTTGCAATGCCATCATGATAATTAACATGACAGAAACGATTTGCTTCACTCTCTTTTTCATCATCCGCATCCTCCTTCCTCAAAATGACGCTGCGTTCAACAGCTCTTCTAAATCCTTATCCAGAGTCCATTCATCGCCATAAATTAAATACTATCAAAAAATTCCCCAAATGTAATAATAAGTGGATAATCTATTACAGGCATATTTTTAAATGTATATAGACCGCTTTCGCCCTTTACCATTACATCTTCAGGAATAGAATATACACTTCCATCCATTGGATCTACAAGTCTAACATCTCCTTCAACACCAGCTAACTCAAAGGTAACAGTTCCTTCGTAATCCTTCTCTGTGATCATACTTGTAGAATTCCAATAAGCAAATGCTTTCGAACCATTTGCTTTTTCAAATCCACCGTAAATAAGCTCTTTTGTCGGACAATCAACGCCATTAATTCTAGTTGAATTTGTCGGATTAAAAAGTATAGGTATATATGTAGGATTCATGTTTTCGTTAAATAATGCACATAAATTCTGATATGCGTAATATGACGGCTTCTCATAATAGTCGCCAATCAATTGCCCTGTTTCTTTATCAAAATCTGCTTGCAAAAGACCGAAATAGCCACATATATTAATTGGCTTTCCTGCTCTCGCGTTAAGATTTTCAGCCATATCAACACAAGAGAATAATGAGGTGAATTTAATACCACATAAAAGGTCCGCTATAGTATGGCGTAGTATTTGCTTAACTTGCATAGACTTGTCAGTTCTAATGTTTGCCAGTGCACCACCGCCGCCTGATTTCGACTGCGAACCGGTCTCACCTTGTATAATTTCAATATTGCTACCGTAATGCTTTAATAAACCTTTAATAGCATCAATACGCTGCATTGATAATTTTTCATCATAATTATATGAATGAAATGTAATCGCATCGGAAACTTTTAAAGTGCCATTTGCAAATTGTTCATTATAAGATGCAATAGAATCTTGATAGTTTGAACCAGTTAATATTTTTGCATTCTCATCAGCAGATTTTATAGCTTCTGCAGTTTTAATGCAAAATTCGGCATATTCTTTTTGATTAGGCTCAGGTCTCCAAGTATGCGAACCGTCAGGTTCATTCCATATTTCATAATATTCTACTCTGTTTTTGAAATGTTCAACAGTCGCTTTCACATAATTAAGCCATGCTGTATATGCTCTTTCTGACCTGATAGGCGGGCAACCAACTGTGCCGTAATATTCTTTCGCAAGTTCATCGTATAATGTGTTTCCATAGCATAAACAAACCCAAGGTTTTAAGTTACGTTCCAACAAGTTATCAACCTGACTGTCAAGCCATGCAAAATCATAAACGCCCTCTTGTTTTTCCGTTTTTTGCCAACCAGATTGTAATCTAATCCACTTAACACCTAATGCCGAAACTTTATCATACACCTTTTCAGGTTCGAAAGAGTCTCTATCTAATTTTTCCATCCCAAGACCCATTCGTGACTCTTTTACATCGAATGATGTTACCGGTTTAACTTTTCCAATTTTAACTAATCTTTCCATAATTCTCATCCACCTTTACTAAACAACTTTCTGTAATTCATAAAATCCTGCATCGCATTTGTTTATCGTCATTGTGCTATCGTTGATAGGAGAAATCGCCCAATCTTCTTTTAACTCAAAATCGAATTTTTGAGTTTTATCCGAATAATTAACAAGGCAAACAATATACTTGTTTTCATTTACTCTATGTAATGTCAATCCCAATTCCGGATTATTGCATACGATAGGTTTTTCTTTTATACAGTCTTCCGCCACAATACTATATATTTTATAATAATCGGTGTTATTATAAGCATCATACTTTGTTGCGAGAGTTTTTTCTAACGCCATATTCAAGAAATATACTGTTCCCTTACCATATTGATATTTAGAAAATACAATATTATTTTCTTCATTAACTGCTAAAACCTCAGCGCCTATACTTTCAAGTAATATTTCGCTATAACAAGAATACTCTACATCACCAAAAGAAAATTTAGCAGTATGTGTCTTATCGGTTTTAACACTACCTAAAGAACGAAGTCCGGTAAATTCTTCAAAACGGCACATCTGTCCACCGTCAAATGAGATATAAGCGGTAGCACCTTCACGAACTCTCTCTATAAGCGCATCATAAATCCCTTGATGCATTACCTCCCAACCGAATATTCCCGGCAAAAGATAATTTTTTGCTTCAGGCAGTACATAATCCGAATAAGAAAATTTAACCTCAAACCCTGCTTGCTTTGCTAAAACGGCGGTAGCCGAACCATTATTCCAATGATGTTGGTCTCTTGTCAATACGCACACCGCGTCTATTTCCCTTTCAGGCAACTCTTCAAAAGGAAGCTTTCTGATTCTATCTCCGGCATCTTTTAATGCTTCTGCAACTGGTCTCGCTTCTCTGTTAGTATCAATCATACCAAGGTCCCTTTCAATCATAGACCATATATATGGTGAACTTTTTAAATTAAAATGGGATGTTCCGCACCACCAAAAATAACCTTTGAATCCATGTATAAACGAAGAGAAAATATTAACACGTGCAAAATCCGCATTCATTTCGGCATTAGCAAGAGACTGTGCAAATGCACCTTGCTCCTGCAAGATTACCGGCTTACCGGATAAATCAGAGTAAAATTCGCATTGAATTGTAGGAAGTAAGGTTGTACGCAAACGATTCATCGGTTCAATATCGTTATTAATTGTTTTCGATGTGTATGGATGCGTGCAAAGGTAATCCGTAATCTCACCCTGATGTTTAATTTGCCAACTAGTTTTTTCGTCGGTATATAAACTATGCATACCAGAGGATATTGGTCGCGTATGGTCTGCTGCACGAATTGCATTACGAACAAAGGCAGTCCATGTATAAGCCACATAACTATTCTCTGCTGCGCCCATGCAATTACACTCATTACCAAGATCCCACATCACTATATTTTCGCAATCTTTTACCCCTTCAACAAAGCCCTTAATATACCTTGCTGTCCACATGAGCATTTCAGGATCAGCAATAGGATTTTTACCTTCTAATGCCGGTGGAAAAAAGAATCGACCACTCATCCAACCCGTAACAATAGAAACACAAAGTTTTATATCATATTTATCACAAATACCTGCAAAAATCTTAAAATTTTCTATCTGAACCGGGTCAATACCATTGCAATTTTGCAATGGTTGCTCGTTACAATCACAATAATCACGCTCTACCCAACCATGCGAATAAAGTTTATAAATAGGTTGAAAATCACGCCAATTCGGAAAAACCCTCATATATTTGACACCATTTTCACTTAAAGCTTTCACGTCACTCTCAATAACGTCTGCATCAAAATAGCGCCACATATCAGTTCCGTGGGCACTATCCCAATAATTGCAACCTAACATAAATTCCATATTTTTATCCTCCTAAAAAATTTTAAACTAAAGTAATTGGTATTCAACCTTGCGATTTTCATCCAGATTATTTCCATCCAATGAATGCGAATGAACCCCAAAATCTGTACGTGCTAGAGAAAGTGCCGAGTCATTGTCCATAGCGTTCGTTAGGAGAAACGCAAATTCAAAGCTGTGAGGACGTAATTCAAATTCCTCTTCTGGTTCTGGTCCACAAGAATGACTGCCTAATCCTCGCATTTTGTAATCAACATAAAGATAATTCTTATCGCTCTTTTCAATCTCATTCTTATGTTTTGCTAGATCTAGATTGGCCAATGTAAAATCATGGTAGGAGAACGAAAATTCATCCAAACCGATGATACACAAACCATTATCATTGTTGTCCGTCACCTGAACATATCTTGAATTTTCATGGTTGCCTGTCTCTTGAGGCATATCATAAATTGTATAACTCTCCCATACCTTCTTCTTGTATAGTCCCATCGGTGATGCCAATTTACAATCCGAATAATTTTCTCTGTCTCCACGCCCATACCAAGATACATTTTCCATTTCTTTAGCCAAAGGTAAACACAAGCCAATTCGCGGCAATACTTCCGGGAACTTACCATAAGGGATACCTTGGATATCCACTAAAATGAGACCATCTTCGAAGATTTCATAACGAATAGTGACATCGAATCCGTAGAACTTTGATGTTGGTAAAACCTTCCCTTTTGCTTGACAGATTGCTTTATCTTCGCAAACCTCTGCATTCATTTCATACATAAAAAAGCTACATGTTTGTATACCTTGCTCTTTCCACTTTATTGCATGACGGTGGAAGAAGTTTTCAACCATACCAAGTATGCCATCATTATCCGTAGAAGCACGGAACAGATTAAACGTCGCTCCTTCCGTTAAAAGTTCCTTTCCATCCTTAACGAATCTAGTTACCATACCGTTTTTGAAGGAAACCAAAAAACTTGTGTTTTTTATAGTAATTGTATTTTCTTCAACCGAAATTTCTCCATTGAATTTGGATTCGTGATAGGACTTCTTTTCCAATTTTGTAGGAAGCTCATACTGGCGATTTCCTACAATCTTCTCCCCATCTAGGAACTTCAAATTCAAATAATATGTAGCACCTGGAGTTGGGTTTTTAATCATTGTATTAATTGGAAGTATAATCTCCCCATGCGGCTCGACGTTTGGAAGCTGCATGGTTCCACATCGCAAAGGAATATAATCCTCACAGATTGTCCATTCCATATGTAAGCTACTTAAATTACGGAAATTATAAGTATTCTTCAGTGTTAGCACTTCATTCTTAAATTGGGTATACACGGGCGAAAATACCTCTCCCAACTCATACCAACTATGCTTTGGCGTGCCGTCTGACATTAAAAATCCATCCAGACAGAAATTGTACCAGTGATATGGTTCACCAAAATCCCCACCATATAAATAATAATCTTTTCCGTTTTCATCCACTTGATGAAAACCGTGATTTTTAAATTCCCATACAAAACCGCCCAGATAGTTATCATGATGATACACCAGCTCTTGATACTGCTCCAAATATCCTGGGCCATTTCCCATGGCATGAGCATACTCAACTTGCATACACAAAGGTTCTCCAGCTATGACAGAGTTTAATTTTTTAGCCGATGCATAACCAAACCGACGCACAAAATCATACTCTCCTCCCGGAAGCGACCAATCTGTTCCACTTTCATCTTGATCATGAATGGCAGCATGGTCTGGGTCATATGCCATTGTGTATTCTAGGCATTTTATGATATTATCGCCACGTCCAAATTCATTTCCTACAGACCGCATGTAAATACAAGTCTCATTTTTATTTTGAATCAATGCCCGTTCTGTTCTATCTAAAAATGCTGGTAGCCACTCTTCTTTTTTTGACAGAAATCCTTGATCTCCCGCCACAGTACATCCATGTGTTTCTATATCATATTCATCCATTACAAAAATTCCTAGTTCTGTGCAAATCTCGTAAAACGCCGGATGATTGGTATAGTGGGCACAACGAATGGCATTGATATTATTTTCTTTAATCAGATTCAATTCTTTTTCAATTAAGTCAACGGAAACAGCACGACCATTGTTGCAATCATACTCGTGACGATTAATCCCCTTAATATATACAGGTTTCCCATTAACAAGAAAGCTGGTTGGTGTAAAGCAGGAGTGCATCATTCCTATTTTCTTTGAATGAATTTCCGTAATCTCATCACCTTCTAAAACAGAGATTGTCAACGAATATAGATTCGGTTCTTCTGAATTCCATAACTTCGGATTATCAATAGCGATATAGGTTTCTATTTTCTTCTCGCATGGAAAATCTCTCACTATATCATTAATTTGTATTTTTATAGAATAAGCAGGATTAGATTCACTCATATCCAGCGCTATATGAAATCCTTTCAAATCACTAGTTACACGATAATCCCACAAATGTGTTTTTTTCGTTCCTATTAGGTACACATCACGAAAAATCCCATTGGCCATTAACATATCCTGACCTTCAAGATAGGATGCATCCGAATAGGTGAAAACTTTAACAGCAAGCACATTTTCGCCATGATGAATCAAATTCGTCACATCAAACTCAGCGGGAATGCGACTCCCCTTAGAAAATCCGACAAATTCGCCGTTCAAATACACATAAAATGCATTATCCACTCCGCCAAAGTGTAAAATAGTGCGTTCATTCGGTTCATAATAAAACTTTTTTCGATAGTATCCAACCGGGTTATCGCAACAAATATAGGGAGGGTCAAACGGAAACGGATACTGAGTATTTGTATAAGTACATTTTCCATATCCACGGAATTGCCACATAGATGGCACATCAATCATATCCCAGTTCCCATCAGAAAACTCAGATTGATAGAACTCTGGTATATCATCTGTCTGTCGATAATGAAACTGATAATCCCCATTTAACGAATATAAAAAATCTGATTCCTCTTTATTTTTATAGAAAACCCCCACTTTTTGTGCCGGAATAAGATTGGAACGAGCCGCAAGGCGATGAATCCCACATAAACCCGGATTTTCCAGTTCTGGGTGAAGATTAAAAATCTGTACTTTACTACAAACTCCTACCTCTGTTGCTTGAACATTCATATAAATCCTCCTCAAAACAGTGCCCCATTTTATTTTTTCAGCAGACGCATAAGCGTCTGCTGATTGTCTTTGATAGTACTAGTTTTTACGATTCTCTAAATATGTATCAACGGTTGGGCCATATGTAAATATTCTGATATTACTGAATTTAATATCTGCTTTTTTAGCTGCAATCATAGAAAGACCAAACGCTAAATCTGCATTATCCGCCACATTAGGAACCACAGATGATACTTTTGTTTTGAATACATATTCGTCATTTATAAAGGCATAAATATAATTATCTTTTAACACAACTGCAAATTTGACAGAAACCTTGTCCTTCGACATCAATACAGCATGATCAATCAAATCATTTACTGTCGTATATCCTGTATAAACCAAACCTTTCTGTCGCGCCATAATATAACCGGTATTTGTTCCATCTGTAAAAATAAATCCTCCCATCAAATCCGGTTGATATTCCACACCATCTTTAAAGTCCGTTGTATACTCAATCGTAGTTTCTATCGCAACCGTAGATCCATGCTTGGCAAAATATAATGGTTGCATCTTAGCAGCTTCGGTAGCTGTTATAATGCCTTTCGATACATCAGTCACATTCCATTTGTCTGTCACTGAAGTTATTACTTTACCATTGATATTCAGTTCTTTTGCAAAATCTGGGTTGCCTGAAATAATGACATCTTTTGTAACATGGCTCTTAACATAGTCATTTGCAGCCGTATAGCCTATGTGTACTTTATAGTCACTAAACTCAATATCTACTGGTTTTTTTGTAGACATCCAGAAGCCAATTGCAACCTTTGAATCTGCACTAATCTTTGGAGCGATATCAGACCATTTTATCTTGCTCACCAATCTATCATCCATATAGATATAGACATCATTATCTAGCTTTGCAATTGCAAACTTCACTGGTCGTTTTTCCGGATAAGTTAAAACACTATAATTAACCAAGTTTGAATACCTCTTCCAGTTAGTAACAACCACGCCCGTTTTGTTTACTGCAATCCAAGCGGTATTTGTTCCGTCACTAAAATGAAAACCTGCTATACCATCCGGTTGATATTCTATACCACTCTTGAAATCCGTTGTGTATTTAATCGTAGTTTCCAAAGCAAAATTTTGTGCCGAGGTGTTAAAATAAAGTGGCTTATCATTTCCATCCAGCTCATAGGATGTAGAAATTTTTCCATAAACTTCATTAGATAGATTCCAATTCTTTTTATTTGAATTCACAGTCTTGTTATTTACCTCAACGGTATCTAAGAATTCAGAAACCTTAAAGTTGAATTTTATTTCCTTATCCTTATTGATTGTTACTTGTTGTTTTAACTCTGTATATCCCTCAACTACAACTGCAACCTGATATTTTCCTTCCGGAACAGATACCTTAAACTTGTTATTCTTAACAATGTCAGTCTCACATCGGAATATTTTATTGGTCACTCCCGTCACTACAACTTGAGCTGCAGAATTGGCTGGTACATTTTGTAAGATTCCGGTTATGTCATACTTTCCGTTTTTGGTGAAAGTCACCTGTATATCATAATTACGATTAATATTGCTGATAGTATAGATACCGTCTTTTGCATTTTTTCTGGCATCCTGTATTTTTTCTTTTCCATTCACCAAAATAGAACTAACTTCATATCCAGATCTCGAGGTGATAGTTACTTCACAGTCATCCCCTGGCTTTGCAGATACAATGGATGTTTTTACTGTTCCACCTGTATTTGTCGCTTCTGCATCTATGAAATATACTTTTTGTTTATTTAAAATTGATTGTACTTCTTCTTTATCTATCTTTTTACAAGAATAATTCTTGTAAATAACATCCGCTGAAAGCGAATGGAATCCTGGGAACACATCCCCATCCATGAATTCTTTTTCTTCTGAAGTCACAAATTTCCCATCAACAAAGTAGAAAAACTTTGAACCATATTTTATAACAGTGAGTTTGACGCCTTCCCGTTTTGATGCGTTCACGTTATCACTATTATGTTTTGATAAAGAAACCTGATTCCATGAAGACTCATAGTTATCCAAAGTTACTAGCATGTACTTTCCAAAGTTCTTTGTGCCATTTACACTTTTTACTAATTCAGATTCTCGCATATCTAAAAATACGGTATGATACTTATTATCTTTATTAAGAAAATGAATTCCTGCTTTTGGCCAAGGATCCTTATTTAATGTTTGGATCGGAACAATCGTGGTTTCTACAATGTAGTTTGAACCATATTCTTCTGTGAAATAAATATAATGGGCCTTTGTTCCATGTGAAGCACGTACAATACCTTCTTCTTCCTTCGATACATCCCAATTCCCTGTTTTTGCATATCCAGACTTGGCATCTCCAACAATAGCACCCTCACGGTCTGCCGTCATATATCCGTCCTGATTAAAACGATAGTAATCCCATGTCAGATAAGTACCTATTCCACCTCCAATAAGTGTAGATACATCCTCTCCATCCACAAAAAAACTATAATTCGGAAGCAACCTGAATTCTGTTGGAATTCCTTTTTCCGTATCAATGCCTTCCACTGTGCTCCATGGTATAAACATTTCCAGCGTAGCACCTTTCGTCTCAGCACTGTTTAATTCGCCATCCACAACAACTGCTGTTTCCACAAACGGATTCTCCGACAAAACATAACCAAGCATATCAATAACAAATCTCGTAGTATATAACGCATCAGCAGATTGTTCTTCTCCAACATTATCTGCCGTGACATAAAAATCCCAATAAGAATTTTTCTTGATAGACATCTGATTATCGTTCAGTAGGTTTTCGTCGTCTACCGTAGATGCAAGATATATGCCATATTCTGTACAAAATCCAGTCACAGCTAGTGTAGGAAGTTCACCATCAACATCATCCAACATTGCGTCTGTATACCATTTTTTATTTTCCCAAACTGTTTCATCCAATACACCGTCGATATGGATATCTGCATCGTGTTCATAAGCAGAAACACCTGTATAATCTGCCTGATACTTATGTTCTTCCTTCGCAATTGTTTCCATAGAATTGAATTTTTGTACAAGCAAAAAAGCTAGTACTCCGACCCCTGCCAAAAGAATAAAACACAATGCTATAATTAAAATTTTCTCTAATTTCTGCTTATTCATTCTTTTGTGCACCTCCTAATACAACAATCTCTGAAAGATTTAAACATGTATTTTTTTGCCCCATCTGATTTTCTTCAACAATTCTATCTCCAGAACTAATGGTAATTTGTATCTCTGTGACTTTTATTTCATCAAATTCTGCAACTGCCGGACTACAAGCTATATACTGACTCGTTTCTTCATCATAATATGCGTCTGGGAATTTTAAATCCCGAATAACTGCATACTCATAGTCTTTGCTTGCCCACTGTGGTTGTTCTTCTAATTTAAAACGAATATCAGAAATTTTAGAAAATGCATTGTCTAAAATTTTTGAATTGTAAATCATCACTGACGAAACACGAACTGGTTGTTCCCAAGTTAAAGTAATCACTACATCTTCATTTTCCGCTATCATAAAACTATTGTCTTGGGAACTATACATAGGCAATATCAGATCGTTCAAATACTGAGCACCCGATCCGGTATTAATGGATACTTTCGCACTTTCTGCTAGGTTTTCATATCCACTAATATGCTCCGGAAGCCATTGCAAACTTTTGCTTGGACCATTTGCAACCATAACATCTAATCCATCTGCATTTGTCACAAAATTAACTCTATCTACACAAATAGAACGACCATCACCTAAAGCATATTCAAAGGTACTATTATGTCTATGATATACAATCCATAACTCATCTCCATTTTTTACAAGAGAGTGGTGACCTGTTCCATTCATATAACCATGATCTGCTCCCTTTAGCACTGGATTTCCTTCTGCTGCTCCTAATTTCCTAAATCCACTTAATGGGGAATCACTTACAGCTTGATAAACAGAGTAGTTCACCTGTCCATAACCGTAAATCGAGTACGTGAGATAATACTTTCCATTATGCTTTGTCATTACTGGTCCTTCATTACAAGAACCTTCTGAGATTTCATAACGTTCTCCCAAGGTAGCTTCCGTTATTTTTCCTGGTTCACTTGATGCTGTAGCCCTTTCAAGTAACGTCAAACAGGAAACGGTAGAATAATCTGGCTGGCTCATGGTTTTCATCTTCATTCCCCATATTCCGTCCATCTTGCCATAATGGTCATCATAATGTTTCTTGAAATACAGATAAAAATCACCATTTTCATCAAAGAAAGGATGTGCATCAATAGCAGCCCAACTATATGCTAAGCCACACCCAGTTTTAAAGTTGATTGTAGGCACACGTTTCCCCGTATCTTTATCTATATCATATAACAAGTTAAAAGGTCCTACCGGCGTATCTGAAACAGCAACACCCAAATACAACCTATCCGTATAATTTTCGGAGTTGGACATACATTCTACTCCATAATCTTGATAAGAAGCCGCACTAAAATACATATAGTACTTTCCGTCTGCAGGATTGAGAATTACTTCCGGTGCCCAGAAATAACTCCAGCACCAATCGTCTTCCGTTACAATCATAGAGTATCCACCATCTAGTGCTCCACAAACTTCCCACTGATATAAGTCCTTAGAACGATAGCATTTTCCAACCAGATTCTTAGTCTTATTTTCAGTATGATAATCACTTGTGAATTTAGCTCCAGCAGTTTCTGCATTACTTGTGGTGTACATATAATAGTATCCACCCCAAATCGGATCTTCTTCCGGGGATATATAAAATACCCCCGGATCTGCTCCTTTAATATCATTATCTGTATTCATTCCATAAAGATTTCTGTTATATTTTCCATCTTTATTCATACCTGTTCCATAATCCAAAAATACCGCTGAATCATCACTACTGAGTCCGTCATTACCGCATGCAGTCATACCAAAGCACATGCATACCACAAGCATCAAGATTATAACTTTGCTCGTTATTCCCTTCATCAGTCTTCCTCCTATTGTTTGTATTCAGCTAATCGTTCATTCGTCGTTTCTATGTAAGCATAGATAAATTCGTCAAAACTCATTTTCCCGTAACGCAATTCATTATTCAATGGATTTGACCATGTATCAATCCAGTTTTTATCAGGCATATACCACCAGTCGCCAGGACTTGAGTTTTTCACAGAATCTACAATAATCTTTGGATTACTATATGGTAAGGTTTCTAATACCAGTTTTTCATCTGACTTACGAGCTGAAACATAACCATTTTCAGCTAAGACCTTTTGTCCTTCTGTTGCAATCCACTCAACAAACTTGTATGCTTCATCTTTCACATTTGATTTTGCATTAACAGCCGCTGAGATACCGTGTGAATGTGTTGCTACTTTTCCTTCTGTTGCCACAGTATCACATTGTGGATTATCAGGTTCCGTATATGTCTTATATTGTGGAAGTGGTGCAATTCCCCAATCATCCTTCATACGTTTTTCTACTGCTTTTAGATTAGATACTCTCTCCACCATCAATGCCAAATGACCTGATGTAAAGTATGATGTAGCACTTCCATCTGTTAATTCACTTGGATAAGGAGAAACATTTAATCCACCAGTTCCTGCCAAGTAACAGAATCTCGAAAATGCATCTTTAATAGATGGAAGCTCTTGTAATACTCCACCAGCTATTTCTCCACCCAAATCACGTACAGTAGCTTTTGCCCCATTTACAGTATAATAGAAATCTGTACTGTTTTCTGTGCTATAGGAAATCTTGTCCCCTGCCTTCGCATTCACAATATCCTTAATATCTAAGGTATCTCCTGCATTGTATGTAGTTCCCGTATAAACACCTTTATATGTTTTTCCTTCTTGCACAATGTAATTAGGAATATCTCCCGCTAATGCAAAAGTCCAGTCACCATTTCCACTTGTGTCTTCCATACAGTCTCCACCAACAGACCAACCGTAATTGAACCACCATTGTGTGTAATAACCGTATTTCGTTGCAGAATTTGGATTGAAAGTTTCCGTACAAATCATAGCAAGATCTTCAATCTCATCCCAGTTCATAGGAATTCGATCATTGAAAATGAGTTCTTCACCACTGTCTGGCTCATACCAAGAAGAACCGTCTATCTCATTTTTAGCCGGCACAAATGGGGTTTCACTTCTAAAGAAACCTTTCGCTGGAACTACAGATGAAATATCATAGTCTGCTTTTGTCTTTCCATTTAAATCTTTAGCCTTGCCTTCATTAAATTCCTTCAAGTTCTCTTCATCAACACTGATGCATATAACCCCTGCATCTTCTAAAGCTGTTTTGTTATAGTACAAAACAGTCGTATTGTTGAATAATGGAAGTGAATATAATGGATCATCACTATTAGAAGTCGTAGTTTGGATATTATAATGATAACGTCTTATAATATCCGGATAAAAATCATCTAAAATCTCAGAGTCCACTTTATCTGTTAAATCTTCTAAATATTTAGTAAACTTTTTAAAGCTTGTATCTTCCAGTGCAACAACATCCGGTCCATTAGCCGTAGGTAACTGTTGTAACAAGATCGATTCTAGATTCGAAAGTTTTGGGATTCCCTTTACTTCTATCCCTTGTTCTTTTCCCGCAGTACTATTATAGGTATCAATAAGTAGGTTATACATTTCCGCATCATATACATCCCCACCAAACATAAAGTTTACCTTTTTTACACCAGAACCAGAACCTGCGTTTCCAGCACACCCAGTTAAAGAACCAACTGCTAAAACTAGCCCTAAACCAAATGATAATATTCTTTTCTTCATATTCATAATCTTCATTCTCCTATCCTTTCACTCCTGACGACATTGCAATGCCACCAACAATCTTTTTCCTAAATACGATAAACAATATCAACATCGGTACAATCGACACTACCGCACCTGCAGCAAGTATTGCCTGGTCCGTGGATGTACCATTTAAGAAATTAAGAACGATCTGAATGGTATAATCTTCTGTATCATTCAGATAAATTAATGGCGACATAAAATCATTATATTTTGTTATGAAATTCAAAACAAATTGTGCTGCCAATGCCGGTTTCGCAAGAGGTAACATAATATAAATAAATGCTCTCCATTTACCCATTCCGTCTACTTTCGCTGCTTCTAACAATGTGTCTGAGATACCCATAAAATATTCTCTTAAAAACATGACCATCGTTGCGCCACCAAAGAAACTAGGAACCATAAGCGGAAGCGGCGAATTCGCCCATCCGTACCATGTATACATCAAATAAGACGTTGCCATCGTAACGCATCCTGGCATCATCATAGTTGCAATTAAAAGTCTGTATAGCAAATCTTTCTTTGGAAAATGTAATTTTGCAAATGCATATGCCGATAGTGCAGACACAAACATGCTAACTATCACTGGAACAAACGCATACACAAAGGAATTCCAAAGAGCTTGTCCTATAGGAATTCGTACCGAATATAACAATTCTGACAACTCCTTGTAGGCTTGTAATGTAATTCCTTCTTTTGGCCACCAAGTAAATACAAGGTTATTTGCTTCTGATGAATTCTTAAAACTGGTAATAATCAAAATATAAAATGGAATAATTGTCACCAGTAACACCACAATAAGTGGAATAATAATTCTCGGATTCAGTCTTTTAACTGCTTTAGATTGAAAATGTACATATGCAATGCTCCTCTTTTGTGCATATCGATGAAACATTTCAAATGCAACAATCAATACAAGTGCAATCATTAAAAAAGTAAAACTTCGCACTCTCGCATTTGTTCCTTCTGCGGAAGGAATGCAACAAAATATTGCACAAATCACTGCTACAATCTTCAAAACAGGGGATAAAAACTCATATAATGTCTTATACCATTGTAAACCTACAGGCATAGTCTTTATGTTATTACTACCATCCTTAAAAGTCATAATTCACCCACCTCTTCTGCAATCTCAAGTTGATTCCTGTTATAATAAATACGAGTATTGCTAATATCCATCCAGCGGAAGCGGCAAGTCCATATCCATGTTGGTAAGGGTTTACAAAAACCATGTTATAGATATGCTTTACTACCAAATCACTTACCCATCCTTCAGAGTTAGGCCATCTAGGTACAGTCATTGCCCCTTGAGCCAAAACATGCGTTTCTGCCATTGCCTGTAACGCCCAAATGATCTTCATCGTTACCAAATAAGATGTAGTAGGTGTAATGGCTGGCCATGTAATCTTCCAAAATATCTGAGCAGAAGATGCCCCATCAATTCTAGCTGCTTCATAATAGGACTGGTCAACATTGGAAAGGGCTGCCATATACAAAACAATACAAAAAGACAATCCCTTCCACACTGTCATAATAATGAGCGAAATAAAATAACTTGTAACAGAATCTGTCAGCCACCCTATCTTTGCAAATCCTAAAGAAGCTAAAATAGTATTAAATACACCTGCTTCTCCGTGATACATATTCTTAAAAATCATGCCGACTGCATAAACAGAGCAAACATAAGGAATAAAGAATAGAATACTGAAAAATTTTCCTGTTCGTTTTGCCCTGATTATTAAATTTGCAATAAAGAGTGATAAAGCAATGCTAATCGGTGCATTCAATGCGTAAATTATTGTAGATAGATACGAAGCATATGTTCGCTTATCCCCATTGGTCAAAATGGTTTTAAAATTATCCAATCCAACAAACACCATTTCTGATAAGTCTGTGCTATGTAATTCCGTCATACTGATTACCAGTGCTAAGACTAATGGAATTGTACCGAATATCAAAAATCCTATCAGTGGGATTACGGCAGCCATTGTGCTGCCGAAACGATCCCTTCGTTTTTGCTTTTTATTATCTTTCATGTTGCTATTTCCTTTATCTAGTTTTTGCGTTTATTTCTATCGCACAATCAGCGATTTCTATTGTGGAACACTGCCGATTTTCCAATTAAGGCTACTAAATACGGCACCCTTTGCTTCCTTCCATGTTAACAACTTAATATTGAATGATGACTGAGCATATGTGGTAGATTCCCTCATTATTTCTTTCATGCTGTCACCGTCTTGGATATACATATAGAATTTGCCTCCAATTCTTGCAGCACCAATTTTTAAACCTTCTCCTTCTTCAAATGCTTTTATTTGTTCCTCTGTAAACTTGTAATTGGTGTAAGTTTCCCAGCTTTCTCCCTGTTGATAAAGCTGTAATCGCAAATTTTGCGAAGCATTGTCCGACACAGTGCAATACATCCCTGCAAATTGGAATCCTAGACGATAACTATTTTCAACAAAATTCTTTTCTCTTTTCAGAACTGCTTCTACATATACGTCATCATTTGCACCTACCTCAGCAAGCAATTCCAAAGTATGAGTTGCTGTTGCATCAAGATCGGTATGTGTTAACGTCCCAACATTTGTGATATCATAGTACTCCGCACCACTTTTAATCATAAATTCTTCGTGACCCCAAACGCATGTATCATCTACATCAGAACCTTTCTTTACAATAAGGTTCTTATAGCCACCCTTAGCAGACGAAGCTACATTACCGAGTCCGAATTTATACTGTGTTCCTGTTTTGAAACCATTAAATAATGATGTTGTGTTATCATCTGAATAAATCGCCGTTGTTAATGGCAACCTCCAAGCCGGAAGTAACTTTCCTGATTCAGTAGCCGATTCAAACCACACATACATAGCATTATTAGCAATGACTACCTTGAAATCCATCTCATACTTTTCACGAATATTACCTGTATTTCCTCTATTTGTAAAATCCTCCGTATGAATATTGCTTTTATTAAATGTCAAATTTCCATTTTTTGTATTTGAATTACCGCCCGAAGTATAAGCATAATCACTAGTTCCAATTCTAACTCCTTGACTTCTTAAGCATGGGCTAAAGAGTGTTGTTCCATCTGAAACAAAAAATTGCGGTTGCATTTCTGCTGTAGTCTCACTAGAATCGACATACATGGTTCCTGTTACTTCCCATCTGTCACTTTTCTCCTCAAAGTTGACTCTTGTTTGACCGCCACTAGTCCCTTTATTTACTATCTTTCCTGTAGCGTAATTCACACTATCCACATTTGTGATATCCTCTGTATAAAATCTCCACTTTTGTGCACCTGTTTCCTGAATTTCACTTTCAGTCATAGATTTCACATCTTGGAAATACGCTAATCCGTTGTTCATAGCTGTACAAGCAAATCCCAGTTCGATGACACTTTCATTTTCAATATATGAAGGATACAAGTCTTTTAAATTCACATCAAATGCTTGTTGACCATTATAGCAAATAAAAAGGTGACCATCTTGTATGATAGCTGTTACCTCACTAGTACTATCTATAAAAGGAGTTATCTTTTGATTCTTAACAATAGAAGTTGTTTCTATTTTAGTTGCATCTTGATTTTCTACTCGCTGCTGTGTACCTTTTGTATGTCCTTGTGCATAAAACTGATGTGAAATCCCATCAAATCTTACATAAACACCAGCATACGCCCATTCGCAGCTAGCCCATGCCCACTTGATGGTTGCTTGAGCACCAATTGTTCCTGCACTCTGGCTCACACGAACATTTGCAGCTGTAGGATTTGTCGTAGCCACATAGCTTTGAAGATAAGAACCTGTAATTGGCTCATATGTCATGCCAGACCCACGGAAAGTTTCTTCTTCTGGTTCGAGCTTTCCTTTTGTAGCTTTCCCTAATGCCAGTACTTCTTTTTTCACTATTAACGAACCAGTAGTACTTTCATCATTATATGCTGCTACACCAAGTTGATAGTATCTTCCAGACTTCCACTTCTCGCATAATTTTTCCATCGGCATACGTAATACAACATGATTATCTACACTACAATATAGTACATTGTTCTCAATAGCCCAAATAACGGTATGCTCTGTTCCTTCGCTCTTAAGCATTGTAGCAATTGTAGAAGTTTGCTGATTTGTAGCAGTTCTTTGAGCCCAAACAGATACATCTTCACCTGATTGCCAAATATTATAATAATCAGATGCCTTATCCACAAGACCACTAGCTGTTTTGCTATTGTCAGTAAGAACTTTTACTCCTAGATTATCGAAATAAACTTGTCTTTCCTCTCCACCGTTACGAATGGTAATTCCAAAGTGGTTATTCGCTCCCGCTGTTGTATATTTTGTTTTTAGATAAACTGTGTCTGAAGCACCTTTAAAATATTTATAAGATGTTTTATCACTAACAAGGCTGTTACTGTATTGATATGTTCCTTCGTTTACAGTAAAATCCTCTGCCCCATCTGTTTTGCTACCATCTTCGTCGTTTGCACGTTCATCAGATACAAGCAAACTTGCACGATTTATTCCATCAACAATAGTTCCATCTAAGGTTTTCCAATATGGAGTAACATTTAATGGTGTATCATTGACACGGTCCACCGTATTAAAGCCACTAATTACAAGTACTACAAATTTGCCAGAGGCTTTTGCATCAAACTCTTGTTTTGGATATGTTTTCGATGCGCCTTCGGTCTCTGTAACCGTAAGTTCTTCGAAAAACTTTTTACTAGCAATCCTCTGTCCCTCATTAACTTTTACCTTGAAACCGATTTCATCGTATAACTCATTATCATCTACGCTAGTCACAAGACGAAGTTTGATACCCTTGCTGCCATTTACTGTATGGTTGCCCGCCTCATCTGTGTCTACCAGTGCCTCTGACACCTTCATAGATGTCTGTGCTTTTACAGTCAACACATCTTCCGGTACAAACTTAGCCCAAGCGCCGTCACCTGTTTTATCAGGACTAATTGCTTCTGGCGAGTTAGAAATACCAGTTGAAATAGATACACTCTCCGCGGTCCACCATCCTGCAAATACATATTCTGGTTTTGTAGGATGCTCTAGATAAACACCCTCTTCTTCAGTTGTTCTATATTCGCTAATGTTGTCATAGTACTCATAAACAATTCCTGTTTTTGGATCTTCCCAAGTATCACCTGTTGTTACTCCAGCAGCATTTGCTGTAAACACAGATGTTGGTAATACTTGCAACGCCATCATTGTGATTAACATTGCTGAAACAATTTGTTTCACTCTTTTTTTCATAATTTGCATCCCCCTTTCTTAAAACAGATCCTCTAAATCCATATCCGGAGTCCATTCGCCGCCACCACTAGCAGTAACGACATCCATTTCGCGTAACATTAAAACTTCCATTTCTGGTTTTGTATATTCCATTTGAAGCCCTCCTGTATTTTTATTTTCTTTCATAATTACTACTGTTTCCTTGTAATTTCCCAATGAAGATCACGATAGACGGCACCCTTTGCTCCCTCCCACGTAATCAACTTAATATTGAATGCTTTCTGTGCATATGTGGCAGCTTCCATTACTAGTACTTGCTCCATCTCGCCACCTTTTTCGACATACATATAGAACTTGCCTCCACGTCTTGCAACGCCAATCTTTAACCCATTGCCTTCAAAGGCTTGTTTTTGTTCCTCTGTGAAATTTTTGCTTGCGGATTGAGCCCAGCCTGGTGTATACATACTGAACAGCACGTTATCATTAGACCCCTTCACTGATAAAATCACATCCGAAAATTGGAAGCCTAAACGATAATCGGCTACGTTAAACTCTTCTCCTTTTTTCAGGACTGTTTCTACGTATACATCATCATTTGCGCCTACTGCAGCATTCAGTTCTAACGCTTTATTACCACTAGTGGCAGTGTACTTAACTGTTCCATCTGCAATTTTTGTAACATCATAGTTCTCCGCACCACTTTTAATCAAAAATTCTGAGATACATGCAATCTTTACATCAGAACCCGTCTTTACGGTAAGGTTTTTATAGCCTCCCAAAGCACACTCAGGAGTGTTGCCAAGTCCAAAACTATACTTCAATGGTGTTCCAGATGAAGTGAAACCATTAAACAATACAGTTCTGCCATCTGTACCGTAGATCGGCGTTGTTAATGGTAACATCCAAGCATAAACTAGCGTTCCCGGATCCTCAGCCGATTCAAACCACACATACATAACATCATTGGCAATCACTACCTTGAAATCTATCTCAAACTTCGTACGTTGGCTAACACCACTGGATACATGTGTAAAGTATTGAGTTTGTGTCTTATTCTTGTTAAATACTAACTCACCATTTTTCGGATTCGAATTATTGTCTGAAGTATAGTTCCATTCGCCATAATAAATTCTAGGTCCCTTACTTCTTATACATGGACTAAATGTTGTTGCTCCATTTGTAACAAAAAATTGTGGTTGCATTTGCGTTGTGGTATCACTAAGGTCTACGTACATAGTTCCTGTTACTTCCCACCTATCGCTTTCTTCCATAAAGTCAACTCTCGTTTCAGTAGACTGTTTTCCATTATTTGCGATTGTTCCTGCAGCATAATCCACACTTGCATTAATTTCCTGTTTTGTAAAGAATTTAAAAGACCATATGTTGTTTGTGCCTGTTGGAATCTCGTCAGCCTTTTCTCCCTCCACAAAAGAAGTATTCATAAACCTAGCCAATCCTGTATCCGCATTCCAACTGTAGAGACCAAGAGCTATTTCGTCACCTGACTTGTATTCCTTGAAAATCTTATTTAATTCGATAGCACCTGCCGTTTCGCCATTATACAAGATATAAAGCTTCTCATCTTTTACGACGGCTGTTAACATACATTCACCATCTTCGTTATAAGGCTTCATATTATTCGGAAGTTTTAAGTTTCCTGCGACTTGTTCGTGATTAAACATGAGCTTTACAGATTCGTTAAATCCTACTGTGACAATCTGTAAGGATTGATTATCCCACTTCACTGTAATACCATTAGAAGAAGCTGTATTGTCTTTATCTAAAAGATGAATCGTGGTTGTAATTGCCTGACTTTTCTTTGTTGCACTATTGTAAATATATGTTCCTCCATTGGTTGGTTGAGGCATATAACTTCCTGTGAAAGCTTCATAATAGAATTTTTCAATATCTGTGCTTGACAACTTTCTATCTGTTACTAATTTGTTTTTCGCCTTATCTCCATAATATACCTTTATATCTGAGACTTTGATTTTACCCTGCTTCTCAGTATTCAATTTACTAATACCTAACTGGTATACATCCTCATCTTTGCACTCTTCAAAAAGATCTGCCAATGGAATTCGTAAGACTTCAACGTCATCAATACTTCCATATAATGTTTGGTCTATGATAGCCCACTCAATCTCATACCCCTTTGAGTCTCCTTTTATCATATCTGAAATAACACTGCTCTTCTTGAATGTACTTCCTGCAGCTGGTGTTGCAGCATGTTGTGCCCAAATGTAAGCATTATTTCCTCCAGCATAACTATATTGGAAACAATCCCCCGTTATAGCCGGTATTCCTGTAGTTCCTGTTCCTGTTTTGTTAGATGATATCTTTATACCAGAGCGGCAGAATTCAATCTCTCTCGTTTCATCACCGCGCTTGATTGAAATTCCAAAATAATTAACTTCTCCACTAGTATTTTTTTCTAACGTCTCATACATTGCTGACAAATAAATTTCCTTTGATTTACCCGCCAAGTATGCATAACCTGCACTAGTAGATGTGGTGTGAATTTTCAACTCGTCTGCCTTTTCTCCTGCAATATGAAGATTCTGGAACTCATCCCATCTCGTTACATTGGCATCCAATTTACTCAACTTACTTTCAAATTCTTCTTGCTCCGTCACTTCATTTCCCATCTTGACTTCGGAAACGGTTATGCTACCCTGTTCACCACCAGCGCTAGCAAATTGTACCCCAAAGGTATACGTTGATTTTTCATCAAATGCACCAAACTTAGCCTCTGTAAGTGGAACTCTCCAACAAAGTTCTCCATCAAACCACACATAAAATACATTTTTGAAGATAACCGCTTTGAAGTTAAGTTCTTCTTTGCCTTTCGTATTGTCAAAGAAACCTACGCTCTTGTCATTAAATGAATATATATCATTTCCTTTGGTATGGGCGTAACTCCACGCATCATTATCTATTTGTTTCATAAATCCTTGCTTGTTACCTATAAGCCTAACTATTTTCCCGTCTTCATTTTTAATAGTAAAGCCCATAGGGAATTCAGCTACATCTTGGTCATATGTACGTTTCATGGTGCCTTCTACCTGCCAAGTATTTGTAGCCCCATATAACTCAACTGTTCGTCCAGTGGCACCTGTTTTTTCCATGATACCTGTCTTCAAGTCATAACCGTCAACGTTCAAATTCTCCGAATAGAATCCCCACGCATTTACGCTTGAATCTGCAATATCATTTTTCGTCATCACCTCAATGTTTTCAAAGTGTGCCAATCCACTATATGAATCATAACTGGTCAAGCCTACTGCAACCTTGCTATTCTTATTGTATTCAGGGAATAATGCCTGAAGCTTAATACAATACGCTTCGATGCCATTATAAAGGACATAAAATTGTCCATCTTTTACCATTGCAGTTATTTCGCAGCTTCCGTCTGCATTAAAAGGGGTGGCAACATATTTCTGGACACTTGCTTTCGTATTAACGCTATCTGTATAGGTGTAATTCATCTGATGCCTCATACCAACATTCATACCCTCTACCACAAATTGGTGCGAAACATCACCCAGCTTAACTGTAGCGCCAACCGACGCACGGCTATTATCTTTGTTTTCCCAGCGTATATCTGCACGGATACCGCTATCTCCTTTCATTGCTTCGCGATACACATACGCTGAGCCTTTCGCTCCCCCTGCGTTCATAGGCAAATATGTACCTGTAAAAGGCTGATAATTCAATCGAACCATCTCAACATTCTCTACCTGACCATCCGTAATGAGCTCTTTCTCCGCCTGTTTTCCGTATTTTACAGAGATATCCCGAATCTTTAACTCATCACCAACTGCTTGTGTGTCACATGCTGAAAATCCAATTTCATATTTTGAATTCTTGCCCCATGATTTTTCTAAAAGATTTAAAGGAAGGCGAACGGCAACTTGCCCATCTACGGAACAATATAATGTTCCTTCCCATATAACCCATATAACGTCATGGCTTGAATCTTTTCGTTGACTCAACATGTTTGATACTACACTGTTTATTTGTGCACCGTATTTACCAAGAGAATTCTGTGCCCATATATTCACATTTTCGTGTTCTACAGCTTCATTATATTGCGAAGCGTTTCCACTTAACGTTCCCGCCTCATTCGAATGATCCTTTGTGACTTTGATACCTTGTTTTTCAAAACGGATTTCTCGACTTGTCTTGCCACTTCGAATGGTAATTCCAAACTGATTGGAAGTGGAGCCCGTGAGTTCGTATGTTGCTTCTAAATAGATAGAACTACTTGCTCCATCTAAATATACGTAAGAATCGGTATCCTTTGTTTTACAGTTATTAAGTAAAGTCCCGCCATCTTTTTCTTTTACATAGGTAAAACCGTTTTTTTCAACATTAAACTCAACCTTAATATCACCTGTTAACTTTTTGATAAACTCTTCATTCAATGTTGTTTTTTTGCCATTTACATAACTTTCTACTTTATATGGTTCTAATTCATCCGTCAAAACGTCATCAAATGAAGCTTCTAACAGACCAACACCGTACACTGCTTTATAAGTTGCGTCCTTTTTATCACTCATATAAGAAACAGTTACTGTAGATTCAATTCGGTCATAATAGGCAACAAGTTTGTTTCCTGCCACAACAGATTCTTTTTTCAACACACTGCCTTTCACATCCGGATTTAACTTGAAGCCCTCTTTTGCCTCCGGCAGTTCTACTGTAGTAAAGGCATATGCTTTGAATTTCTTCGTTTCTTTTTCTGTGTATGTACCTAATTCACTTGCGGATTCATAATAAGATTCTACGGAATATGTAACTTGTGCCACATCGTAATAGATTTCCAAAACGCATCCGCCTTTATGTTCTTTTACAGTTCCGGCCAAAATGCTCTTTTCCGTATTCAATGTATAGTTACTAGGAAGTAACTTGGATGCTTCTTTTGTTGTTATACTAACTTTACTTCCTACCAAACGGTCATATACTTCCTCTGTAATGTCATATCCATTTCTATCTTTTTTTTGTGTGAAATATCGAAGTCTGTAAGTAGAATATTCCATATCCCCGCCTTTTACCGTTACCACGCAAGAAGCCGTATATTCTTTCCCTGCATATTTCACAATTGCAGTTATTCTACTTTCTCCACCTGCCACACCTGTTACAACACCATCCTCATCAACTGTAGCCACTGAAGAATCTTTGGTTGTCCACGAAATGTCTGGTGTTGATTTCTCCTGAACATCTTCATCCGGAACGACTTGCAATTGAAGTGTCTCGCCTATTTCAATTGCAACATCACGTTCATTTAGACTGATTTCAAAAGCTTCTACAGACTTACCAGAACAGACTTTAAATACAATGAATGGCATTATCATTAAAATTACTGCTGCTAACGCCACGAAGAGTATTTTTTTCTTTTTCATTCTTTTTCCTCCTTTTTGTGAAATTAGATTTACATGAAACATTTTATTTTCTGTTCTATTTTACAATCACGCTCTCAATACCTAAGATGTCAGCAATCTTTTTAATGGTATCTGCATGATGTCCAATACCTAAAGCATAATGATGGGTTGGCCCTTCCATTACCCACTTTTTAATAAATTCTTTTGTAGTTGGTTCAAAGAACCCTCTCGTATTTGTGTTTCCTGTTGGTGGAATCGGTCCTTTTTTCGAAATACCTTCTCCAATTACAAACTTAAACTTGCCGTCGTAAGTCTGAGTAATTCCTAACATTGTAATTGGACCTTCCTTGATTTTAAACTCAACGGATGCCCCACTGCCTGGTTTTCCATGGAATTTCTTCAAACTTCTCAGTACCGGTTTCCCTTCGGCTATTGCTAAATGATGTGGTCCATCATGTCCTACCAAAATGAAGTCCTCCGAGAAATCAAATGGATGAAACTCTGCAAAACTTCCACCGATATTCAATCTATCCATAATCAACATGGCAATACATGTTTTGATATCATATTCCCCACACATTGGAATTCCCTGTGCATTTAAAATTGAATTTCCTACAATAAATGTTGTTGCAACTTTTCTATGAAGACTATCTGCTCCTCCTTCATAGTAATAAGCCAAACCTGTTAAATTGTATTTCTCAACAAATTTATCTAAAGCAACTGCTGATTTGGCAGCCTGATACTTATCCGCGTCTGTTAATTTTGTAGTAACAGGATCGGATTTTGGTTCTGGCATATCAAACTCGGCATCAATAATTGCTATTTTGGCTTGAATTTCTTCTTCCGTAACCTCATTGTATAATTCAATTACATCATCAACTTCTAACAATGGAACATGTAGACCAAATGCTGCAGATAAAGCAGTCGGGTCTGCATGCATATCATACATTGCTTCCATGGTATGTCCCATTAATCCCATTCTCGCTCCACGTAAGTCATGAAGCACTTTTGCAATATCGCACCACTTTGCTATCTCTTTTTGTGCTTCCTCATCATCGTAAAGGCATCCAATAATAACATCATCAATTTTCTTTCCTAGTCGGATTGCTACGCCCGTGAATTCAGGAACAGAACAAATGTTATCATTCTCTAATTGCATAAAGGTGCTTGCCTTTGTATAATCCAGCGCTGCTCTTGGTTGTAATGCAACTAAAACCATCGGTTTATTCACATTACGAACAATTGGTGCAAATACAGATGATGTGGCATATGTAACCATATTACAAAAAACAACATCTACATCTGCGGCAGCAATTTTACTAGCGATCTCATATGCCTTTTCACTACTGTCCACCATGCCGAAATCCAAAACTTCTACTTCATTCTTTCTCGTCATATCACAAAATTCTTCGTGATACTTCATAATATTTTCATAGAGTCCTTCAAACTGTGCCCAATATGTTGCATGTGCAACTGCAAAGACTGCAATTCGTCCAACTCGTTCTTTCTTACGTTCAATCATTTTCTCCCACCTCATTATTCAACAAAAACTTTCTTAAAAGCTTCTAAAAATCCGTAGCCATACTCTTCATCTGGTTCCATGTAACATCCTTCCGTCCACTCATTCCAAGTGCTTATCGTCAACATATTACCTGTGAATTTATCACTTTCTATGAATTTCTTGGCTGCGACGAAGGCTTTTTCGACTTCTTCCGGCGTATTATTTACTACAATCGGAGAATATGGATATCCAACTCTCTCATAGCGGTCTGAAACACAAGTACGTGGACTACAATCCCATCCCGTAGACACCGTAATATCAAGTGGAACGTTCGAATATGCACTCTCTGTTTCATACAACGCAATGTTTTTTTCTCGGTAAGGTACATAGTCTATCTTTGGCCATTCCTCAACATCTGAAAACGCCCATGTGTAGTTAAATGCGCTATCAATTCCTAACTGTCTTACCTTCTCTTCGTAATACTCTTTTTCAACTTCCCCTTCGCTTCCAGCATCCAAAGGATGTTTTTCCCCACCGAATCCAGGAATCGAGTGTTTTCTGCATGCAAGATGCACTTCAAACCCTGCTTCTTTTGCTCTACGGCGAAAATCATTCAACATAATAGCTGTTCCTTCAATGCCACCAAAGTCATGAATTAATTTATTGAGATCCCAAATCCCAAAATAACATTTGCCATCTATACGAATATAATTCGCTTTGGGAAAATAATGTTTGATACAGTAATCTGTGATTTCATAAAACATCTGTACATCCGCCGAGCCTGTAGTCAATGCATTGTTATCATGCATATATCCACAAGGATGCGCATACACAGGGTCATGATTTGCCCACATAATACCGAATTCACACAATTCATTGTTTTCAGCCTTTAAAAAGCCCTTATCCAATGCATCTCTTCTATGAGGTCCTAATTCCTTAAACCAATAAAAATCAAAGATAAAACCATCCAATCCATAATCATGTGCTGTTTGAATCTTCTTTTCAAATACTTTTGGATTACTTTCATCCTCATAACCCCAAAGTGGTTTCTTAGGTTGACTGTGTCCTTCAAATCTAGGAACTGCATACTTCACAACTTCCCACTCTGTCCAACCTTTCCCATGTCCACTTTCATTAAAGGAAGTGACATGCCAGTTCGGAAAATACCAAGCATATTTCTTTACGTCTTTCATTTTCGCTATTTCCTCCGCTCAATATAATAGTATTGTTAATTTTTTCATATATTTGTAACCTTTGAACATATTAACAACCGTTTATGCCCTTTCGTTTGTGCGCATACTCTATATTGACATTAACATTATGCGATGCTATACTCAACACAAAAAACAAATACTTTTTCGTATAAAATAAAGATTTTTAGGAGACTTTGAAATTATGAGGATATGCGACATTAACCCCTTTGTAAGATATGCTAGAAAAAGCGAACAAGGCTTTGCTGACAATACATTCATTGCTTGTGATCACAGAATTTTTTTATGTATAGAAGGGAATGCAAAATTTGAAATTAAAGACCATATTTATGAAATCACAGAGGGTGATTTGATTTTTTGGCCCTCTGGCTATGAATACAGGGTTTTTGACAATAAAATGTCTGCAATTGCCGGTTGCAACTTTGACTTCTCTCAAGAACATAATCATCTGACAATACCCATTAAGCCAAGACAATTAATGCTTCAAAACGAGGCACCTCTAGAAACAATTTCTTTTGAAGATACTCAAATATTTGATAATGCATTTGTATTACATAATGCATTGTTTCTGAAAGCAAAATTCTATGAAATTGCAAAAGAATATATGAACAAACAAATCTATTACCAACAACGTTGTTCTGCAATTTTAAAGGATATTTTGACATATTTGGTAAGACTTGTAGAAACATCTCACGATGGGAAGTCTGTGAATCTAGCTCGAGAAATTATACAATTTATCCAAAATCATTATTCAGAAAAACTTACAAACGAGGACATAGCTGCATATTTTAATTATCATCCTAACTATTTAAATCACCTAATCCTACAAAACACTGGATTTTCTATGCACCAATACCTCTTAGATTATCGTCTAAACATAGCATTAGAACTTCTACAGTCTACAAATCTTTCTATATCACAAATAGCAGAAAATGTGGGGTTTTTGGATATAAAACATTTTTCAAAACATTTTAAAAACAAAGTAGGAGTATCGCCTGCGCATTATCGTAAACAATTGTAGTTTATTATAAAGCAGCAAAAGGCATTATTCAAATGGGAATTTCATCCAATACTACTGAATACCCAAATCTTCCCTTCAGGATATCTGCATCATGGAATATCAGAGGAATATATCGGTCATTACTGTATTCCTCAATAAATTCCATACTTTTTTCTTCACAGTATGAGCTTCCAGTTGGAATCCGCTTTGTAAGACACCTTCTTACATAACATTCATCACCGCAAAAAACGTATTTTCCAACCAAGACAATACTGGAACCAATAGAATGACCACCAATTTTTTTGCAACAACGTCACTGCTCACCTCACAAGTGTCCTCAAATAAGTTCACTTTAAACTCTTCCGGAATAAATTGGTAAAAGGCGGTCATTTCTGCCGCCTTTAAATATGCAGTTTTCATCAAACACAGACTCTCCATATTTTAAAACTACAATTCTCATTCTACTGTTAGTACTACCTTTCCTACATTTTCACCACGATATAAAATATCATGTGCTGCTTCTGCTTCTTGAATCGGAAGCACTTTATAAATGGTTGGTTTCACTTCACCCGTTGCAACCTTTGGCCATATATCACGAACTAAGCTTGCTAAGATTTCAGCCTTAACCTGTGGTGTTCTGGAACGAAGAGTACTTCCAACAATTCTTACATTTCTCTTAAAAATATTTACCAAGTCAATCTCAGTCTTTGGTCCTGCCATAGAGGCAATCATAATCCAACGTGCACCATGGGTTAAGTAATGGAGGCATTTGCCCATGATTTCACCGCCCAGGCAGTCAATTGCCACATCTACAGAATGCCCTTCTTCTAATTGTTGTTTCAACACTTCCACAATATCCATTTCGTCTGTATGTACCACAACATCTGCATTTAAGTGCTTAATGGATTCTGCAATCTCTTTGGTAAGTACTGTTGTGATTACACGTACACCAAATGCTTTTGCCATTGGGATAATTACACTTGCAAGACCACTTGCACCGGCATTCATAAGAAGTGTATTGCCTGGTTGAATCTTTCCTTCAATAAAGAGATTCAAATATGCCGTCGCAAACGCTTCCGGAATAGCTGCCGCTTCAACCATAGAGCAATTTTCCGGTACCGGCATCAACATATCATATTTAACATTCGCGCATTCCGCATATCCGCCACCGCCAAGTAAAGCACAAACCTTGTCTCCTACTTTCCAGTTTGACTTTTCTGCTGCTTCTTCTCCCACTTCAACAATGGTCCCTGCAATTTCAAGTCCCATCCAATCCGGACATCCCGGTGGAGGTGGGTAATCTCCTTCTCTTTGCATAAGGTCAGCACGATTTAGTGCTGCTGCTTCAATCTTCACCAAACAATCTTCTGCACCCACTACTGGATTCAAGATTATCTTTTTTTAAGATTGGGAGTTATGAATTCCAAACAGAATATATTTGTGATTTTAGAAATATTCCAAGGCCTTATTTTTCTATTGGGCTTTTAATAAAAGGGAGTGCAGTGTTTACAGCCGAGAACGGCAAAAATATATACATGGAACCCGGCGATATTGTTTTTGTTCCGATTTCCTCCAGATACATTTCAAAATGGCAAGGAACCCCTGACATTTTCTATATTAGTATGCACTTTTCCTTTGAACCTACCAATTTGTTTTGGGAAAACCAACGTTTTAAACTGCAAAAAATCACATTACCCAATTTCGTTTCATTAAAAGAAAAATTTTCGCTTGCCTTAAGCCATTATAACTCTGATGAAGTCTCACAGTTAACCGCACTAGGTGTATTTTATGAGATTCTAAGTCATATATTGCCAAAACTTCATCAAAAAACGGAAAAGATAATAGATGAGCGAATTGAACGTGCCATGGAATATATCAATTCCCATTCCGAGCAGCGCGTAAGTGTACCGGAACTTGCTGCACTCAGTAACATGAGTATTCCTAACTTCCACGCACAGTTTAAAAAATACACAAACCAGACACCAATCGAGTATAAAAATCATGTTTCCATTGTGCGTGCCATGCGTTTATTAAAGGAGGACGAGGTGCTTTCTGTGGAACAGATTAGTGAAATGCTTGGCTTTGGATCTACTACATATTTTAATCGTTTATTTAAAAAAACAACAGGCGAAACACCTGTTGAATACCGAAAAAGTAAGATGGAGTTATAAAACGAAGTCCTACCACAGTTCACCAAGAGGGCATGGTTCCCCCTTGGTGATTGGTGGTTTTATTCTTTAAAAAAGTCTAAAAAGTAAACTACTCTTGCCTCCTTTGGTTCGGTATGCCTTTGCAACCACAAGCGCGATGTTTCAACTTACTTTTTCGTGCATATTTGTCATCTGTCATCTCGCTTTTTCGTGTTTTTCGTGTTGTAACAAGTATAAAGAGGTTGCATACTATAGGCAAAGGAGTAGTTCCATAATAGAACCAAATCAATCTGATGTGGATGGATATGACGCAAATAAGTAAGGGGACATGATTATGTCCCCTGCTATTGTCTACACCATAATGTTCCTCTGCAAATATGACTTGGCCATCTTTTCATCTAAATCATATTCTTCCATTAACTGTGCAAGAATCAAACTATCTTCCACACCAAATTTACGCAAATTTCTAATTAACACTTCAATATTCCTCTGGCGTTCTTGATCAATCCCCTGCTGAATTCCTTGTTCAATTCCTTGCTGCAATCCACTCTCTACAGCTCTTTCCCATAGTCCTTCTCCTACATTACACATTGAATGAATTCCTCCTTCCAATTTCCTTCCCACATTTCCTATTTAATTGTTTCGCTTTGAAATTCATTGGCTGAACTGCCTTGATATTTCGAATGCGTCTCATGGACACAAATAAATAAAACGATAGATGAGTGATTTCGTATCATTTAGGTATATTTACATTAACATAAAATTATAGACTTTACAAGAATATTTTTTTACAAATCCCCCAAACTGAACATATCAAAAGAAGGACCCGCAATGAGTCCTTCATGAATGTTAATGATAAAAACTATAATACTTCTGCCCATTCTCCAGTGTCACACCTCTGGCCGCTGCCATCTCGCTCACTGTCACAAGCTGATAGCCACGATTCACCAGTTCCGGAATGACTTGCAGGACCGCCTGTACCGTAGTTTCATGGATGTCATGAAGCAGAATAATTTCTCCATCTTTAGCCATATTCAGAATATAATTTTTTACCGCCTCAGTATCTTTCACTTCCCAATCCAAGGTGTCTACCGACCACATAGCCAAAGGAAGTCCTACCGCCGACTGAACCACTTCATTGACTGCACCATAAGGCGGGCGCATGAGTGTTGCGGATTCACCTACCACACTTTGAATGGCCTGATTGGTTGTGTGAATCTCATACTGTATTCCCGCAACATCTAAGTTGGTCAATCTAGGATGATTTGTAGTATGATTACCAAGTTCGCAACCGATTTCCTTCATCTTCTTCACCGTTTCCGGATACTTTGGTACATTTGTTCCAACCATGAAAAAGGTTGCTCTTGCACCATATGCCTCTAGTTGTTGCAACAGTTGCATAGTGAACTTACTTGGTCCATCGTCAAAGGTAATGGCTATCATTGGCTTTGCAGGATTCACCTTGTTCTTTTCCGCGTCAAACTTACCGTCTTCACCAAAGTAATAAGTTGCGCCAAGTATGTCTTGTTTCCCGTCTACACGTCTGCCTTCTTCACCAAAATAATAGGTGTCAGGTCCAATATTCGTCCATCCGCTTGCCTTTGTGCCGTCCAGAAAGGTAAAAGCACCATTATCCCAATCGCCGTATTTACTTATGACCTCGAAGATTCCATCTTCGATTCTATACTGAATGCGATTGTGCCAATGCTTGGTCAATTTATCTTTCATGGACGAATCTAATTCAATTTCCAACGGATACATGCCTTCGATAGTTGCATCTATATGATGACTTAACTGGTATCCTTCTCTCTGATTCAGTTTGCTCACAAGATCACTGACTTTGTATCCAGTTTCTCTATCCAGCACAACATCTCGTTTGCCGGAAAATTCCGCATAGACTTTGAACTCCGGAATTTCCTCGTCCTGTCTTATTGTTACACTATCCACTTTTAACGTTACTACAGGCAGAAAACTATAACAATAACCAATGCCCGCAAACAAAAATAGTAGGGCTAATATTATTATAAGCCCTACTACAAAACTCTTTTTATCTCCAAATTCTTTGTTCATATATATGTCCCTTATAATAATTTATCTCCGGAACTCATTATATGACAAAAATCGACATTATGCAATAACCCGAACTCTTAAAACTTCCTTTACTTTCTTCAGATCCTCTACAATTTCATCTGTTACTTCATTTTCTACATCAATCATGGTATAAGCATACGCATTTCTACTTTTATTGGTCATGTTTGCGATGTTGATACCATCTTCCGCAAGAATGGTTGAAAACTGTCCAATCATGTTCGGCACATTGCGGTGCATAATGGTAATTCTGGTATATTCACCGCGAAGTCCCATTTCACAGTTTGGATAGTTTACGGAATTGCGGATGTTACCGTTTTCCAAAAATTCCATCACTTCTTTTACTGCCATCTTCGCACAGTTATCTTCTGATTCTTCAGTGGAAGCTGCAAGGTGTGGTGTGACAATTACATTTTCTTTACCTGCAACAGTTGGATTTGCAAAGTCGGTCACATATTTTTTCACCTTTCCTGCATCCATAGCTTCCAGTAAAGCTACTTCATCCACAAGCACATCTCTGGCATAGTTTAAAATGATAACTCCATCTTTCATAAAACTCAGAGCCTCTGCATTAATCATACCTTTGGTAGATTCCAATGCAGGCACATGAATGGTGATATAGTCACATTCTTTATAAATTTCCTCTGTGGTCTTAGCGTGATAAATCTGACGAGATAATTTCCATGCCGCATCTACAGAAAGATATGGGTCATATCCATATACTTCCATTCCTAATTTCACAGCTGCATTTGCAACCAAAACACCGATTGCTCCCAGACCAATAACACCAAGCTTTTTGCCTTCTATCTCACAGCCTGCAAATGCTTTCTTTGCTTTTTCAGCTGATTTTGCAATATTGGCATCCTCTTTATTGGCCTTCACCCATTCGATACCACCTACGATATCTCTGGAAGCCATAAGAAGTCCTGCTAAAACCATCTCTTTTACACCGTTTGCATTTGCTCCCGGTGTGTTGAATACAACAATTCCTTCCTCTGCACAGCGGTCTAAAGGAATATTATTTACACCAGCCCCTGCTCTTGCGATTACTTTTAAGTTCTCATCAAACTCAAGTTCATGCATCACGGCACTTCTTACAAGCACTGCGTCTGCTTCCTTCATATTTTCAGTTGCCACATACGCATCATCAAATTGATTCAACCCAATGTTCGCAATTGGATTTAAGCAATGATATTTATACATTAGAGATTCGCCTCCTCAAATTTTTTCATAAATGCTACTAGTGCTTCTACACCTTCGATCGGCATGGCGTTATAGATACTTGCACGCATTCCGCCTACACTTCTGTGTCCTTTTAAGTTTTCAAATCCAGCTTCTTTTGCTTCTTTTACAAACTTCGCATCTAACTCTGCATCACCTGTTACAAATGGAACATTCATAAGTGAACGGTCTTTTTTCTCAACAGTTCCTTTGAACAGCTTGCTTTCATCTAAGAAATCATAGAGAATCTTTGCTTTTTTCTCATTATATTCTTTGATGGCAGAAAGTCCTCCCATCTCTTTTAACCATTTGAACACCTTACCACAAATGTAGATACCATATGCAGGTGGTGTATTATAAAGAGATTCTGCATCCGCATGAATCTTATACTGTAACATGGTTGGTGTGCCAGGAAGAACATCCTCCGTAATCAAATCTTCACGAATGATTACAATTACTACACCCGCAGGTCCGATATTTTTCTGAACTCCACCATAAATAATGCCATACTTGCTTACATCAACCGGTTCAGATAAGAAACAAGAAGAAACATCCGATACTAAAATCTTTCCCTTTGTATTTGGCAACTCTTTGAATTTTGTCCCGTAAATTGTGTTGTTTTCACAGATATAAACATAATCTGCATCTTCAGAAATCGGCAAATCGGAGCAATCCGGAATATAAGAAAATGTCTTATCTTCGGATGTTGCAATCTTATTTGCTTTTCCGTATTTCTGTGCTTCCTGATATGCCTTCTTTGCCCATTGTCCTGTGACAATGTAATCAGCCACTTTATTTTTCATCAAGTTCATTGGAATCATAGCAAACTGTTGAGATGCACCACCTTGCAAAAACAGTACTTTGTAATTATCAGGAATGTTCATAAGTTCACGAAGGTCAGCCTCTGCTGTCTTGATAATCTCGTCATACGCTTTCGAGCGATGGCTCATCTCCATAACCGACATTCCGGTTCCCTTATAATCCATCATTTCCTCTGCCGCTTCTTTAAGCACACATTCCGGTAAAACTGCCGGACCTGCTGAAAAGTTATACACTCTACTCATTGTCTCATCCTCCTCACAAACTAATTTTCTTTCAAATCTTCTTCACTAAACGCTTCGCTAATTGCTGCTCCAGGCGCTACCATCGGCCACACCTTTTCATCACTATCAATCTGACAATCAATAACTACCGGTCTGCCAAGTGTCAAAGCCTCGTTA
>JAZRPT010000027.1:0-12891 GCA_045649385.1 Faecalimonas sp.
ATCCTGATTTTCATAGAATCTTCCTAATGGAAACAGGCGACAAATCCCAGGTCTAAAACTATGAATCGAACACCGTCCTTCTGTATTCAAAAAATGACAAGAGTCTTGTTCTCCACTCATTTTTAAATTTGGCAAAATCACCCCATCAACCACATTTAATTCAATTGCTTCTGCTAATAATTGTTCAAATGTAGTGTTTAAACCAACTGTCAGGTTATATATATCAAGTGGATCAAGCATAATAGATTGTCCCATTCCTCGACAGCACGCAGAACATCCCTTACAATCATTACAATCTGCCTTCACCATGTCATTGATATCATATAGTTTTCCGTCTGAAATTTCATTCATGTCTATGTTACGTTTCATTTTCTTATTTCCAATCTATTTCTTTCGTAAAATATCTAAAGTATGGGCGCTTGCACCTAAAAGTTCCGGTCTTTCGCAGGTTGATAAGTGATATTGAATGAATAAATCATAGGTTTCTTCATCCATGGCATTTAAAGTCTGGCGCATATAGTTTGCAGGACCATCCGCTGCAACAATCTGGATACGTTCCAATCCTACCGCTTCATTATAAGAATTGATGTCCTCTAATCTCACATAATCATATAAATCTTCCGGTTTCGGAGTCACTCTGAAATCCGCATTTATCTTTCCTTCTTTGATACTTTCTTTGATGTAATTATCCTTAAAACCATGTAAAACAATACTGTATTCATTCATACAATAAGCAACCAAGATAATACCGTCTTGTTTTGTAACACGCTTGGCCTCTGAAAGTGCCTTGATTTTGTCTTCAAAGGTATACAAATGATACATTGGACCAAATACCAATGTCATATCAAAGGTGTTATCTTTAAAACGTTTTAAATTCAACGCCGTTCCTTGATAAGCTTTTACAGTGCTTCCCTTTTGTTTTAAAATACCAAGATTATATTTCACAAGTTCTACAGCAGTCACATCATAGCCTTCATTTGCTAGTGCAACGGAATATCGTCCTGTTCCTGCCCCTACATCCAAGATTTTCACATCCTTTGGCATTTCTTGTAAATATTTATGAATATACTTCATGGATGTGATATATTCCACATTTCCATGTCTTCTGGTTAATCGTTTCTCTTCACAAAATTTATTATAATATGCTTCTAATTCTTTTGACATCTTTGCTCTCTTTCAATAAGTTTTTCTTTGTACATTTTATCACGTGTCGATTGACGTGACAACCAATATGTTCTAATATAAAATTAATAAAACCTTAGGAGGAATGGGTATGGACAGATATGATCCAAATGAATGGACAAAAAGTTTTGTAATGGAAAATCAAACTTTTTGTTTAGAACAGTTACGTTGCACCAATAACCGAGTGATTGAATTAATTGAACAGAGGGAATACGCCCCTGCTGTAGCCGGTCTGGATCGGATAATAAACGGACTGATTACAATGCTGAATGCAGGCGGGGATTATCGCTCTCAAATCTGCTTTTTCTCTTGGATTGAAGCAAATGTTATTCTCTTTGGTATGGATGCCCCGGAAGACAGAAAAAGAGACACTGCATTAAAACTTTTAGAAGATGCAAGAGATTTTGCTAAAAGTGAAACATCAAAACAAAACATCAGTGCAATGATATCTGATTTGAGAAGTGGGAAATCTATTTCTACAATAAAAAATGAATACGGTTCTGAATTCCCAAGTGCAGATATAGATATGTTGCGTGATTTAAATGGAAAATTAGTTGCGAATACATCTTCTTCTTCATCAAACTACAGCAGCAATTCGGATTCCTCATCGGGATGTGGTTCCGGTTGTTTTGGGAAAATTATTATTCTTGCTATTATTATTGCATTAATCTATTTTGTTATGATGTTTTTGACAAAACCAAAATTAATTGAAAAAACTCCGACTCCTGCACCGACAAATACAGAATCCCTTTTAGATATAGACACAGACAATTTAGAATGTTAATACATAAGTGGCACCGATTACTCGGTGCCACTTTATATGCTTAATATGTAATTATTCTTCTACTACTAATTCTGATGTACAATGTGGACATCTTGTTGCTTCAATGGCAATCTCTGATTTACAAAAATGGCAAACCTTTGTTGTAGGTGCAGCAGGTGCCGTTTCTTCTTCTTTCTTCTTTGCAAATTTTGCTGAAACACCATTCATGAATTTCACGATACAGAAAATCACAAAAGCCATAATTACAAAGTTAATAATTGCTGTGATAAAGTTTCCGTAATTTAATGTTGCATCGCCAATTAGTTGCAATTTGTATTCAGAGAAATTCATTCCTCCAAAAAGACCAAGTAATGGATTGATAATATCCGCAACTAACGAATCCACAATCGCCTTAAAAGAAGCACCGATGATAACACCGACTGCCATATCCATTACATTACCGCGGCTAATAAACGCCTTAAACTCGTCAAAAAATTTTTTCATAGGTTTTCTCTCCTTTTATCCATAATAAAACTCATGAGTCTATTATAACCCATGAGTTTTAAATTCGCAAATATTATTCAATAATATCTTCACTCTGACTTGCTTCTGCAGCTGCCTGAATTTCAGCATCAAAGGAGAACATTGGTTTTACATCCATACCTTTAATCTTACGATTCACGTAGTTGCGTGTAATCTTAAATACAAGTGGGCTAAGCAATACTACTGCAATTAAGTTCGGTATCATCATAAGTCCATTGAATGTATCTGAAATATCCCATGCCAATGATGATGTCATAACTGCACCTGACACAATCATTAATACAAAAATAACTTTGTAAACCTTTACTGCTTTTTCGCCAAATAAATATTCTACTGCTTTTGAACCATATTGTGACCATCCAAGTACTGTTGTGAATGCAAACAATAACATGGCAATAGCAACAAACCATTCACCTGGTTGTCCATAAATCTTACCAAATGATTCACTAATTAATGTAGCATCATTTACACCTGCATTTACTACACCAGTTTCCAAATTAATCATACCTGATGTTAATGCAATCAAAGCTGTCATTGTACATACAATCATGGTATCAAAGAATACTTCGAAAATTCCCCACATACCCTGTTTTACCGGTTCTTTAACGTTTGATGAAGAGTGAACCATTACAGAAGAACCAAGACCGGCTTCATTTGAGAATACACCACGTTTACATCCCTGTACAATTACTAGTTTTAATGCAGCACCTGTTACACCACCTGCTAATGCTTTTACTCCAAGAGCATGTTTAAAAATGGATTGGAATGCTGGAATAACCAAATCATAATTCATAAATATAGCAATTAAACCAAACACTACATAGGCAATAGCCATAAATGGCACTACACGCTCTGCTACAGTTGCGATTCTTTGAAGTCCACCGATAATAATCAGAGCACCAATTACTAAAAGTACTAAACCAATCATTAAGTTAATCATATTTACATTGCCGATTGTCCACTCAACATTTGAGAAAAATGCGGATTCCATGTTTAAAGTGATTTTATTAACCTGTCCCATGTTACCGATACCAAATGAAGCTAAAATGGCAAAGCAAGCAAACAATACTGCCAAAATGGATGCCGGTACTTTCATACCCTTCATCTTACCAAGACCATCTTTTAAGTAGTACATTGCTCCACCGGACCATTCTCCATCGCTGTTCTTACGACGATAATAGATACCAAGTACATTTTCTGAAAAGTTAGTCATCATTCCTAAGAATGCTGCAATCCACATCCAAAGAACTGCACCTGGACCACCGATACAGATAGCCGCTGCAACACCTGCAATATTACCGGTTCCTATAGTTGCGGCCAATGCGGTACAAAGGGCTTGAAATTGAGAAATAGACTTTTGGTCTGTTTTCTTTGTAGATGTATTATCCTTTTTAAATACCGTTACAATGGTTTTTGTCCACCAATGTTTCAGATGTGTGATTTGGAACACACCTGTTACAGCTGTCATAATAACACCTGCGATTAATAAGAGATACAAACCAAAATCCGTCCATATCCATGAGTTTACTGCGTTGTTGATTTCTGTAATTTTTTCTACAAACATATCATTTCCTCCTTGTGTATCTTGCATATCCCAAGGAATAAAAAAAGATTCAAAGAAAACCTTTGAATCCAAATAAACAATAACTTTATAAAAGTCATCACTGTCCTTTTGCCTGAGAGATTCATGAGTGTCTACACTTCACTTATCACCTTCGGCACCCATTTCATTGGGATTCTCCAGCGTGCCATCCAATCACAGTGTTACCTGCGAGCTTCACTTGGCCGATATGCAATTGATGTAATCTATTTTATCACTCTGCCTTATAATGTCAATATCTTTATTAAACATTTCTAATAATAAACTTTATTAAGTATTTCTAATATATCCCTTAAAATAATTGACATTTTGTGGATTGCATGTAATAATAAGTGTACTAATACAATTAATACACTTTGGAAAGGGGTGTGTAGCTATGATTGTAATCGATTATCACGATAAAAGGCCAATCTACGAGCAGATTATTGAACGTTTTCAGATATTGATTCTAAACGGTGCATTAGAGCCTGATACTCAACTTCCATCTGTTCGAGCTCTTGCTGTTGAATTGTCCATTAATGCCAACACAATTCAGCGAGCATATAGTGAACTTGAGCATCGTGGCCTGATTTATTCGATTAAGGGGCGTGGAAACTTTGTTTCCGCACAGAAAGATGTGGTAAAAGAACAACAAGAAAAGTTATTAGAGGAACTCAGCGCACAACTTCAGATATGTAAGGAGTCAGGGATTGAGTTTATTCATGTATTGGATTGTGTGCGGGAAATTTATCAGGAGGTGAAGGCATGATTGAGTTAAAAAATGTCAGTAAAATCTTTGGAGATGTAAAGGCTGTTGACAACATCTGTTTGGCTATCCGTAACAATACGGTTATGGGACTTCTTGGAACAAATGGTGCCGGTAAAAGCACCCTGCTGCGTATGATGGCTGGCGTGTTAAAACCAGATAATGGCGAAATATTAATTGATGGTATGCCGGTATGGAACAATCCAGAGGCAAAAGGCAAGTTCTTCTATATTTCAGATGACCAGTATTATTTCCCAAATTCCACACCAAAAGAGTTTGGCTCGTTCTACAAGACCTACTACCCTGCCTTTGACGAGGAACGTTTTCATCAACTGTTAGATAAAATAGATTTACCTGCTGACAGGAAAATCCGAACTTTTTCAAAAGGTATGAAAAAACAACTTTCCATTTTGATTGGAATCTGTGCAGGGACAGACTATCTTTTCTGTGATGAAACCTTTGACGGCCTGGATCCCGTAATGCGCCAGGCAATTAAAGCCATCTTTATTCAAGAAATGGAGAGACGTTCATTTACACCTGTTATCGCATCACATAATTTAAGAGAGTTAGAAGATATCAGTGACCATATTGGTCTGTTACACAAAGGTGGTGTACTTCTCTCTCAAGATTTGGAAGATTTGAGATGTAATCTAACAAAAGTCCAATGTGTCTTATCGGAAGAACTGGATGAGAAGATTCAAAATGCTCTTTTAGTTCTGAAAATGCAACGACATGGTAAACTTCTTACAATGACAGTGCGAGGCGAAACCGAGAAAGTTCTTTCCTGGCTAGGCACCTTAAACCCTATCTATTGTGAAGCGATACCACTTACATTGGAGGAAATCTTTATTAGCGAAACGGAGGTGGCTGGATATGACATCAAGAGTCTCATTTCCTAAATTAATAATAGAAACCTTGCGCCGACATACGGCAGCTGTATTGATCACCGTGCTTGGATTTTTTATTCATATTGTCACCTTTTTTATGAGTGTACAAAATGCGTTAAATTCCACATACATTGAAGATTATACCATAGAGGAATTGGTTGGTGGGCAAAATCCTGCCATATCACGTATTGCGGAGAATTTATTTGATCTCTGCTCTCCTAAATTTGCTTACGGCGTGTTTGCCATGGCGCTTGGTGCTTATCTTGCCTTTGACTTTTTTAGATATATGCACTCAAAACGCGAAACCGACTTTTATGATTCCATGCCGATTCGCAGACAGACATGGTTCAAAGCACTATTTACAAGCTGTTTCTTATTGTTTTTTGTGTTAAGTGCATTGACCACAGCCATTGAAGTGGGAATTATCTTCAGCACAGGATACGGTTCCCTTGCCATTTTACAGACAATTTTGTGGAATTACATTTGTATGCTTGGTGCCTTTTTAGTGGCATGGTTTACAACGGCACTTGCCATGATTATGACCGGACATTCCATTATTGCATTTTTAAGCTTAGGTGTGTTCGCATGCTATGTTCCATTAATTTTAGCAAACTTACTTCCAACATACTGTGCAAGATTTTTTGACACTTACGTGTATAGAGAACCAAATCCTAATATATACTATTTCTCTCCTGTTACTGTTGTTTATAAAATGACAGACTCTTGGCAAGAATGGAATATTAAGGAGCATTGGACCTATATCATTGGCTGTTTTATCTTAGCAATCCTTGTTGGTACTATTGCTTATGTGTTATTCTTGCGCCGGCCTTCTGAGACTGCCGGACGTGCCATGGCGTTTGAAAAAGCAAATGATGTGATTCGTTTTATGATTATAATTCCATTGACTTTATATGCAGGATTATTCCTAGAAGAAATGGCTACAATGACTTCTATGGCATGGTTGATTTTTGGGATATTATTTGGTGGTTTTCTACTTCACGGTATCATGGAATGTATTTTCCAATTTGACATCAAAGCCCTGCTTACTAAGAAAAAACAACTATTTGCAACATTCATTATATGTATCGCTTTTGTATTTGTATTTTGGATTGATTTGTTTAAGTATGACGAATACATTCCTGATGCAGAGGATGTAAAGATCGTAAAAATTGATTCTAATTTGTTTGGGCACATGAATATAGAATGGGATTCAGAACGAGACTGGATTCAAGGTGACCTTGTAAAAGATGCTATTGCTGTTGTCAGAGAAATTAAAGAATGTGAGATTCCGTCTGACGATGAAATTTATTATAAAGAAAATAATTTTTATAATATCAAAATTACTTATGTAATGAAAAATGGACGCGAAGTGAAACGGGATTATTCTTTTGATGCAAGTATAGCCTCTGAAAACTTAAGCAAACTTTATGCCAATGAAGATGTTAAAGATGATTACTGTGTGCTTTATAACATTGACAAAGAAAACATTCAAGGCATTTCCGTTAATAATGGCATAAATGGTATGGATTTAGACCTTACAAAAGAAGAATTAAATCAATTCATTGATATTTATTTGAAGGAATACTCAAAGTTACAACTAAAGGATGCACTATCTGACATAAAACAATACGAAATAAATGTTTCTTTCCAGTCAGAAAATATGAAGTATCCAACTGCTGAAAGGTATTATGTTTATTCTTCATTTACAAAATCAATCGCATTTTTGAAGGAAAAAGGTGTGAAAAGTTTTCAAGAATCAGAAGACGCCCGTATTACTAACATGGAAATCTTCGGAAATAAATATGAAGATACACATATGTATGTAAGTGATTTGGAGCAATTAAAAGAATTGAAGCCATATCTCATTCTGGATAGTTTTTCAAATTATAATATTTCAGAAGAATATCTGTATGGTGAGATTCAAATTGAAACGGAAAGGGGAATTAGTTATTCCGGCTTCTTTATTAAGGAATCTGATTTAGAAAAAGTGATTGGCAAATAAGAAAGATTTGCAAAACGAAAGCACGGGGATTTTTGTTCCTCGTGCTTTTCATGTTACTATCCTCTATTCTGTGCAGCTACAAGACTTTCGCCACAGTACATTTTACGAAGCTTTGGTTTCTCAATTTTTCCGGTTGGATTACGCGGAATATCCGCAAAAATAATTTCTTTCGGACGTTTGTATCTTGGTAATTTCAGACAGAATTTTTCAATATCTTCTACCGTACATTCAAAACCTTCCTTAAGTTCAATAATTGCTGCTGCTTTTTCGCCCAAACGTTTATCAGGAAGACCAATAACCGCAACGTCTTTTACCGCGTTATATTCGCGAATAAAGTCTTCAATCTGTACAGGGTATAGATTTTCACCCCCACTGATAATAACGTCTTTTTTACGGTCTACGAGGAAAATAAAGCCATCTTCATCCTCCTGTGCCATATCCCCTGTATACAACCAACCTTCTTCGTCCATTACATCCGCAGTTGCCTTAGGGTCGCGATAATAGCAAGTCATAACACCTGGCCCAAATACCGCCAACTCTCCTACTTCGCCTTTTGCCACTTCGTTTCTACGTTCATCAACAATCTTTGTTTTCCAGCCATATCCTGCTTTCCCAATTGCCCCAACCTTATGTACATTTTCCACACCAAGATGGACACAACCTGGTCCAATAGATTCACTAAGGCCATAGTTTGTATCATATTGATGATTCGGGAAGTATGCCATCCAACGTTTAATAAGACTTGGCGGAACAGGCTGTGCACCAATGTGCATCAATCTCCATTGGTCTAATTCGTAGTTTTCCAGCTTCACATCCCCACGGTCAAGTGCATCCAAAATATCCTGTGCCCACGGTACAAGTAGCCAAACAATGCTACAATGTTCTTCTGAAGCGGTACGTAAGATTACTTCAGGACTTGTCCCTTTCAAAAGTACTGCCTTTCCACCTTCTAAGAAACTACCGAACCAGTGCATTTTAGCACCTGTATGATATAACGGCGGAATACACAAGAACACGTCTTCTTTTCTAGTGCTATGATGATTCTGTTCTACTTTACATGCATGCATCAAACTTGTATGATTATGTAAAATTGCTTTCGGAAAACCAGTTGTTCCAGATGAAAAATAAATTGCAGCATCATCTTCATCATTCAATCGAATCATCGGTGATTGACTAGAACAATTCATAGTCTGAGATAAATAATCTTCTGCATATATCGGCGTATGTTCACCTACAAAGAATAATAAGCGATTTGTCATAATCTCATCTGCAATTTCTTCCACACGACCAATAAATTCCGGTCCAAATACAAGAATGTCTGCTTCTGCAAGTTCCACGCAATATTTGATTTCATCTGCAGAATAACGGAAATTTAAAGGAACAGCCAATGCTCCGGTTTTTAAAATACCAAAATAAATTGGAAGCCATTCCAAACAGTTCATTAAAAGAATTGCAACCTTGTCTCCTTTTTTAATTCCACGTTGAATCAGAAGGTTCGCAAATCGATTGGCTTTTTCGTTAAATACATTCCACGTAATTTCACGACGGTAATAACTTGGTGAGTTTGATTCAATCAACTCATATTCTTTCCATGTTACTCTTCTGTTATCTTTAATCTCAGGATTCACCTCTACGAGACAAACCTCATCTCCATATAATTTACAATTTCGTTCCAAAACATCTGTAATTGGCATATAATTACCCCTTTTCTCGAATTGTTTTACGCTTTAACGCGTCAACGTATGAAACATTATATCATAAGGACACAAAAAAAGGAAGACTTAAATCTTCCTTTTTTATATTTAGTAAGAAACAAGACTCTTTCTTCTAATAATCTAGACATGCTCTGTCATTTACATATGGTCTAACATAGGTATCTGCAACTCTCACATGTTCCGGATGCTTTGCATAAACAGCAATATCCTCTGCTTTTTCCAACGTAGTTACAAGGGCAATATCATGTGTGCTTGATGATATTGGATTGCTAACAAATTCAACTGTTAAAAGTCCTGGTACTTTTCCTACAAGTGCTTTTAAATTTTCTTCCATTGCTAATTTTAATCCAGCCTTATCATCTTCCTTGATTTCATCTTTAAAATTCCACATAACGATATGATTTACCATAATATATTCCTCCGTTTTATCTGTTAAATTTAAATTCTGTATAAAAGTTTATCATATATACCTTGAAAAAGAAAGATAAAGTGCTATAATAACCTTTGTAATTTTAAAGGGGGATTCATATGTCTGATTTACAAACGAAAGACGAGACGCAGGTAAAATTCCGACCGCATATCGGAATGCGTAACATGAAAACTGCTATATCAGCAACCTTGGTTGCATTTTTATATTTTTTAATTAAACGCAATCCAACGTTTGCCTGTATCGGTGCCGTATTTGGTATGGGTAGAGATATGGAAGATTCAAAATTAAATGGTGGAAACCGTTTATTTGGTACAATCTTTGGTGGTGTCATCGGAATGCTTTTATTTCCGGTTTACACACTCTTTTATCCGGATGGCGGTCATCATATGCTACTACTTGTTTTCATTTTTGTAGGAATCATTTTATTGGTATTAACCAGTTTATTCTTCCAGTGGCCAGGTGCCATTCAACCAGGTGGAGTTGTTTTATGTATTATCTTACTAAACACTCCTGTTGATACATATATGTCGTATTCATTAAATCGTATCTTAGATACCGCTGTTGGTGTTATCGTTTCAATATTAATCAACTACTGGTCTCCACGTGAGCGTGTTGTTCATGTGCTGTATAAGATGGGATTACGTAAACATGAAGACAAATAGTAAACCATATTTAAAGCTCCTTGTTTTTTCAAGGAGCTTAATTAATATCATTCTATAATTGTATTATCCAAAATATATTGTTCCATAATGGCAGCAGCTATGCCAACAAGTTCGGCACATGGCCGTTTTTGGTAATATTCTTCTGTGCGATGGTCCGGTGCAGGGGTATCCTTTCCAACACCTAACCCCAGAAGTTCTCGGCAAATAATGGAACCGTTCTGTGCTTCAAATTCTTTTGCAAGTTGCTGGATTCTTGCATAATGCTCTTTTTTTCTGTTGTAATCTTTTGGGTCATCATAACCGTATAGCACGCCTGCAACTAAGAACATTCCAGAAACTGCACCACATACTTCACGTAGTCGCCCCATTCCACCTCCAAGGGAAGAACTGAGTCTAAGCGCTGTTTGTCTATCCATATTCAGTTTATCTTCAAATGCTAAAAAAACTGCCTGTGAACAGTTATAACCTTCCTTAAATAAATTTATTGCTTTTTTTGCATAAATACTTTTATCTATGTCGTTCATACTCTTTTTTCCTTTGTTCATTTTATTTATCATGTTTTGACTTCTTATAAAAGATTAAAGCTAAAATCACCTAATAAAATCATAATCATTTATGATACGGTTCATTTGAAATAATACGGTAACTTCTATACACCTGCTCCAATAATATCACCCTCATCAACTGATGTGGAAAGGTCATCTTGGAAAAACTCAGTGCATAATTGGACCTGTTAAGTACTTCCTTTCCAAGTCCAATGGAGCCGCCAATAATAAAGATAATATGACTTGTCCCTTGTACGCCAAGTTTATCTATCTTGTCTGCCAGTTCTTCAGATGATAACTGTTTTCCGCCAATCTCAAGTGTAATAATATAGGCATCGTCTTTTATATATTTTAAGATACGTTCCGCTTCTTTTGAACGAATGCTATCTTCCACCACTTCACTGGCATTATCCGGTGTCTTTTCATCAGCAACCTCTATAATCTCTAACTTACAATATTTACTAAGGCGTTTGCTGTATTCTGCAATAGCATCTTTTAAATACTTTTCTTTTATCTTTCCAACAGTAATCACTGTTATTTTCATTGTATTTTCCTCATTTCTCCGTTAAACATGATCTGACCTTCGCCATTTTTTAATGCAGTAACAAAGTCTTTTCCATCCCTTAAACGTCTTTCAAATGCAACTCCTGCACGACCCAATTTTGGTTCATCTATCACTCTATGAACATCACCGCCTGAAGTCATTAGTTTGTCTAATTTAATGGCATCTTGCACTGCTAGTTCATTAATTTCATCCTCGTCACTTGCATTATAGACCTCGATTCCATCACATACATCATAACGGGGTGCAAAGTCAGGAACAATATAGTCTCTAACTCGGTGTGGATGCGCATGAACCAGAATTCCACCATATTCATGCACCAAGTCGGCATATTCTTTGATTGTGGCTGTATTTAATTCGGGATGTGCCAATAGAAAGTCCAAATCAATACCATATATTAGTACCTCTTTCCCTTTTCCATAATGATGTTCAATCCCGAAAAACACATCGAAATCCAGTTTGTCACCCTCTTCTTTAGCATCCAAATATGCATTATAATACATATGCATTCTAGTTTCCCAGTCTAAATCTCGAGGAACACTGGTGTTTCCCTTTATAAAATGGTCTGTAAGAATTAGTCCGGCATATCCCGCCTGTTTATAAGCTTTTACAAGTTCCTGTGGTGTACATTGTGCACAAGCACTTCCACTCAAGGAATGAACATGAGTTTCGTATAAATACATGAATTATTATCCCCTTTTTATCCAATATAAAAATCCATCACAATCATGGCAATAAATCCAAATATAAGCGAATACGTGGCCATACGTTCGTACCCATGACTATGTGTTTCCGGAATCATTTCATCACTGACTACATAAATCATGGTTCCACCTGCAAATGCTAATGCAAATGGTAAAATAGCACTTGCTACTGACACTGCAGTAAAACCTATCATTGTCCCTATAATTTCAATCAAACCCGTAAAACTTGCAATTAAGAAGACACGCCATTTTGGTACCCCGGCCATAATAAGTGGTGAGACAATAATTATACCTTCCGGAATATTTTGAAGTGCAATACCAACTGCTACCGTAATGGCATTGCTGATATCTTCGCTACCAAATCCTACACCGGCTGCAATTCCTTCTGGTAGATTATGTATCGCAATTGCAATCACAAATAGCATGACTTTATTAAGTGAATTCTGTGCTTCTGAATGGGTTTCCTGATCAATCCCCGTAATATGATGTAAATGAGGAGTGATTTTATCCGCTATATTCAAAAAAATAGCACCTGATAAAATACCCAAAAC
>JAZRPT010000028.1:0-6472 GCA_045649385.1 Faecalimonas sp.
AATGGAAGCCTTTTGATTGTCGGTTGTCTCGCAATGGGTACACTGATTGGTGAGATACTTAATATTGAAAATCTATTTGAACGCTTTGGTGAATGGCTAAAATGTAAAACAGGAAATGCGAAGGACAACCGTTTTATAGAAGCATTTGTTGTTTCATCTTTGACAGTATGCATTGGAGCAATGGCAATTGTCGGTGCTATCGAAGATGGAATTACAGGTGATTTTTCCATACTTTCAACCAAAGCAATCCTTGACCTCATTATTATTATGGTCATGACATCTGCCATGGGAAGAGGTTGCATTTTCTCTGCTATTCCGGTTGGAATTTTACAAGGCACTATTACATTACTTGCCCGCTTTGTGAGTCCGATTATGACAAAGGAAGCACTTTCTAATTTATCTATGATTGGCTCTATCCTAATTTTCTGCGTAGGTATCAATCTTGTATGGGGCAAGAAAATTCGTGTTGCAAATATGCTTCCTGCTGTGGTTTTGGCAATTATTGTTGCATTTATACCGCTTTAAAACACAAACATCATTTAGATAGAGAAAACTTGACAATCAACTATATCAATAGTATGATTTCAATAAGAATGCATATCTTTCGAAAGTGAGGAATGTACATATGTCAAATGAACATAAAGACCAAATTAGAATTGTACAGGAAACGGTAGCCGGCAAAGAAATTACTTTTGCACATGTTATGGGTGGTCCGGATCCTATTATATATCAGAAACTCGGTTTGAATCCGCAAGTAGACTACGGCTCTTCTGCCATTGGAATTATGAATATGACTCCACCGGAATCCGCTGTTATCGCATCGGATATCGCTGTTAAGAGTGGAAATATCTATCTTGGATTTGCAGACCGTTTTACCGGTACATTAATTATAACAGGAGAAATTTCGGATGTTACCTCTGCTTTAACGGAGATTCTTGACTACTTCCGTGATTCTCTTGAATATGTAGTCTGCAAGGTTACAAGAAGTTAGGGAGCGTTGCTATGACTCAAATCACGAAGGAACAATTGTTAGAAAAAATCTTTCAAGATGACTATGCGCAATTAATTGGCAAAAAGCTTCGGATGACTCGTGTCCGTGTTCCCGGAAAAGAAGTCTGCATGGCTCATATTATCAATCCTACCGACACTTGTATCTATCAGAACCTTGCCTTACATATCGGTGTTCATGAAGGTGAAGACCATACAGGTGAAACACTTGGACTCATCCGCTTTACACCTTGGGAATCCGTTGTGGTTGCTGCAGATATTGCATCAAAAAGCGCAGATATACAAGTATGTTTTATGGACCGCTTCTGCGGTGCTCTCATTATTTCAGGAAAATTGGCAGATGTACAAGCCGCTGTGGAATCGGTAGTTCAATTTTTTGGAGAAGAATTGGGATTTGCAGTTTGCAAAATTCATAAAAGTTAAATAGAATCAGGTGACTTATGAAGAAATTGTTTTTGATGGGAAGAAGTGAGGCCGGAAAGACTTCTCTTACACAGGCTTTAAAGGGTGAAGAACTCCATTATGTGAAAACTCAATACACCACGACCGAAGATAATACCATCGACTCACCGGGGGAATATGCCGAATCCAAACGTTTCAGTGTTGGTCTGGCATGTTTTTCTTTTGAAGCTGATGTAGTGGCGATTGTTCAGGCTGCGGATGAACCCTTTAATCTCTTCGGTTCCAGTCTACATGCATTTATCCTTCGCCCACTTATCGGTGTAATTACGAAGATTGATTCTCCATATGCCAATATTGAAATGGTAAAACAATGGATGGAAAACGCTGGTTGTGAACGTATTTTCCTAATTAATAATACCACCAGAGAAGGAGTTGCCGAACTCTTAGAATATTTGGAAGATGATTTGCCACCTCTTTCAATGGAACAGGCGAAATTCAAACAAGACTTAGGTCTAAATCCATGGGATTCCCTTCCGGATGGGGTTGAATACCCAGAAGAAATTTAATATACAATGCAAAAAGCAGCTGCGACATCACAATCGCAACTGCTTTTTTTATTTACTCAATATATGATAATAATAAATCGGTAATGCACTCCAGCCGTGGCATAGACTACCCGCATTGTCAAAATCACTTTCTCCAAGTTCTGTTTCCCAAACGGTAGTTCCACCGAACTCTATCATAGGAGTATAGATTTTCTCAATATCCTCTAATATCATCGGTGCAAAATATTCTTTATCCACCTTCACACAAGCATCATATTTGAAGCATAGCATCGACAAGGAAACCGGTGTCATCTGTGTATCTTCAAATAATCGTTCACACAATGCTTTCGCTGATTCCCCGGTCACAGCACCACAAAGTACTGCAAGTCCGTTTCCTAATTGGCTGTATGCCGTATGTTCTGGGTAATCGTAACAAATACCGCTTGTTTCATCAAAGAATGTTTTGTATATGCAAGCATTCAACTCCTCCGCCTGCTTAGCATATGTGTTTGCAACGCCCAACTCATCTGCAATGGAAGCCAGATTCTGTAGCGCAATCGACAACAATGCATTAATAAGTACATCCGGTTTCGTGCAATCAAAATCTTCGCAGTAAGGACCGCCGCCATCTAAGCCTTCTCTCCACTCGTAGAAGTTCCAATAATTCACCCCAGGGAATGGTAATAAAAGCCCATCCTTAACACGTTTTGTAAAGGTCTCTACAATGGAAACCAGTTTTGGATAAATGCTTTCTATAAATGCTTTATCCCCACTATACTTCATATATTCTTTGCATGCTGTTATGTAGTGCAATGAAAACGAAGGTATCACAAGGTCGCATTGTATCGGATAACAGATAGAAAGCAATCCATCTTCACGTCTATCCTTTGAAATTAATTCCAGATTTGCACGTGGAAACTTATATTCACCAAACGCATAGTATCCACACAGCATTTGATTACGACTATCCATTGCATACAGAGACTGCTCTCTCCAAGGACAGTCCTCGTAATGTTCATGCATACAAAGATGTAAGGTCTCTACGCACATGTCATAGATTTTATTCTGTGTGTCATTTAAAACCGGACGTTCTTTTTCTTCCAGCACATACATGGTAGGTGCAATGGCCATTTTATGAACTGTTACCGGATACTCCGAGTGAATTTCCAGATAACGACATCCAAACCTTCTAAAAGGATTCAGAAAACTGTTCTTGCCCTCTTTCACTTTAAAAAATGCACTAAAGTCACGCGGTTCAATAATTCTACGCACACACCCGTCTACCAAATGCTCACCATAAGCAATGGTAATATCTTGTTCACACGGCGATTCTATTTCAAATGACAAGAAACCCACCTGTTCACTTCCAAGGTCATAAATCACCTTCGTATCAGAAAGCTCATTGCATTTAATTCCTGCTACTTCCGGCAATAAAGTCAATTTATCGCATGGTCTAATTCGAAGTGGCAATGTTTGTTCAACTACAACAGAAGGCTCAAAACCAACCAAGTCTCCTGTCATCCAATCATCTTCTTTGGTGAAATCATACCCATATCCATATCCGATTTGCGGTGTTATCATATGCATTCTATGATTCATGTAAGCAATACTCTTACGAGCCAAAGTGCTCTCAGTACTCTCACATAACACGATGTCATCGCATACAAGGGAATATAGTAATCCAGCCTTCCCCGGATAATAAGTAAATATAGACGGCAAACCATAATACCACACAATAATAGCAATACGATTATCACCTTTATGACAAAACGCCGTCACATCAACCTCATCATATACTTTATCATATGGGAAATCTGCGTATTGTCCCCACGCAGCCAACTGACCATTGATATAGGCAGCATAATTACTATCTGCCGATATCTGCAAAGTTACTTTCCCTGATTCATAAACAAATCGGTCCACAAATTCACTGTATTCGTCTTTTTCCGGAGTATGATTACTCCAAATCCATGTTGCATCTTTCAAATACTCTTTCATAGAATGTTCCTCACTCAAATCGCTTCTTCTACAAAAGCAGCTGCGAAATCGCAACTGCTTTTACTTTACTTATCTAAAACTCACAAATCCATAGCTTTCTAATATCTGAAAGAACTTTGCCAATCTCGGATACAAAGGCTCTGCCTTCTCTCCAAACTGTTCTTTAACCTGCACACCAAGCTCAATGATATTCTTTTCACCATCAATCAGTGGCCAGACAAAGCTCCCGTTTTCGTCCAGATGCACCTGTGTGTATTCTGGCTTTTTCAAAAGCTTCTGTGTTATTTTTTTCATAAGACCTGTGTTATGCACATATAAAGTAACCATACCCTTCTCATCTGCATCCCACTTTAAGCCTTCTTGTCTTACCGGAATGTTTTCCAAGTAATTTTCATTTATTACATTTTTCTTTTTTGCCATCACAAAATACCTTACGCTTTTTTGTCACGCTTTTTCCAGATTGTGAACTTCAGCAAGCATAAAATCATAAGACCAAATACTACTAAGCTGGCAATGTTAGAAACTGCCGGTGGCAAGTTCAACAAACCGCTAATATCGATTACACTGTCTACACCTACAACTGCCAATACAGCAAGTAGGATACCAACAAGACCTTCCCCTGCAATCATACCAGAGCAGTAAAGAATACCATCTGTGATAATTTCTTCTTTTTCCTTTTCTTCCTTCTTCATCTTATCGAAGAGCAAACGAATGATACCACCAACCATGATACATGCGTTTAATTGAACCGGTAAGTATACACCAATTGCAAATGGAAGTACCGGAATGCCCAAAAGCTCAATAACTATTGCAAGACAAACTCCTACAAATACAAGTCCCCATGGAAGGTTACTGTCCATAACACCTTCGATAATCATTTTCATCAATGTTGCCTGTGGCGCACCAAGTTGTTCAGAACCGAATCCCCAAGCTGCATCCAAAAGATAAAGAACGCCGCCAATTGCAAATGCTGCTGCAACAACACCAATCACTTCACCAACTTGTTGTTTTCTTGGTGTAGAACCAAGTAAATAACCAGTCTTCAAATCCTGTGATGTGTCACCGGAAATAGCCGCTACGATACAAATGATAGAGCCAATTGCAATGGCTCCTTGCATACCGTGAGCCCCCACATCACCTGTAATCTTTAAGATTAAAGTTGCAATCAGTAATGTAGCAATCGCCATACCTGATACTGGGTTATTAGAACTTCCTACTAAACCAACCATTCTAGAAGAAACAGTTGCAAAGAAGAAACCGAAGATAACTACGATGATTGCACCAACTAATGTTACCGGAATTGCCGGCACTAACCAAACGAGTAATGTTAATACTAAAATTGCACCAAGTACAATCTTCATATTAATGTCTTGTTCTGTACGCTTTGTAGATGTAGAACCTACGCCACCTTTTAAACTCTTCATTGCGTCTGCAAATGTAGTAACAATAAGTGGAAGTGATTTTACTAAACTAATAATACCACCTGCTGCCAAAGCACCTGCACCGATATAACGTATGTAGCTGCTCCAAATTCCACTAGCTCCATTTGCTGCAAATATTTCACCAATCGTTTCTGTACCTGGGTATAAAATTGCTGAACTTCCAAAAAGTACAATCAGTGGAATCAATACCATCCAGCTCACTACACCACCTGCAAACATGTAAGAAGAAATCTTTGGTCCACAGATATAACCTACTGACATAACTGCCGGATAAATTTGAGTTCCGATTTCACCTGCAAATCCTTTAAAGCGAAGTGACACTTCACTTGGCACTGCCTTCAAGCCATCAATTACGAACTTGAATGCACCTGCAATACCCATACCTGCAAATACAGTCGTTGCATTTGCTCCGCCTTCTTCGCCTGCAAGAAGAACTTCTGCACAAGCCTGTCCTTCCGGATATGGCAAAATGCCATGCTCTTTTACAATCAAGGCATTTCTAAGTGGCACCATAAAGAACACACCTAGAAGACCGCCAAGCAATGCAATTGTTGTAATTTCTATAATGCTTGGCTTTTCCATAACGCCTTCTGCTGCCCATAGGAACAGTGCAGGCAATGTAAAAATAGCACCTGCTGCGAGAGACTCACCTGCAGAACCAATCGTCTGCACCAAGTTGCTCTCTAAAATTGAGTTTTTCTTCATAATCACACGGATAACACCCATAGAAATAACGGCTGCTGGAATCGATGCTGACACAGTCATACCAACACGTAATCCAAGATACGCATTTGCCGCACCAAAGATTACTGCGAGAATAATACCCATAACGATTGAAGTAACTGTTAATTCCGGAGTGATTTTTTCAGCCGGAATATAAGGTTTAAATTCGTTTTTATTTTCCATCGTAAACCTTTCCTTTCTTTTCATTTTATTTTACACTTTATCGCAACAACGCAACAAAGCACTTTTGTAATTATAACACAACCACAAGGCTTTCGCTACTGTATTTTTTTACAAAATAATCTTTAATAATAACCCAAATCAAAAATAGTTGCGATGTCGCCTATCGCAACT
>JAZRPT010000029.1:0-21514 GCA_045649385.1 Faecalimonas sp.
AGAAGTGTATATCATTGATGCTCACAAGGTTTCTATGGCAACAATGGGTAAATATTTCCCGAACACACCACTTCTTGCCGCGATTGTAAAGGTGGCAGGTATTATGGATGAGGAAACATTTTTACAGGAAATGGAAAGCTCGTTTAAACACAAATTTGCAAGCAAGCCGGAAGTAATTGATGGCAATATGGCTGCACTGAAAATGGCAATGCAGGAGGTGCAATAATCATGGCAAGTGATGTAAATAAATTAGGCGTAAAAACAAAATGGCAGGATTTGACAGAAGGAATGATTATTGTCGGCTCCGGCACATCTAAGGAGTTTAAGACAGGGGAATGGTCTTCTGTGAAACCTGAGTTTATTGAAGACAAATGTAAACAATGCTTATTATGTGTGCCGGTATGTCCAGATAGCTGTATTCCGGTTGAGGATATGAAACGTGGTGCATTTGATTTGGAACACTGCAAGGGATGTGGTATCTGTGTGAAATCATGTCCGTTCGGTGCAATTACGATGGAAGGGGTGAAGTAATATGGGAAAAAGAGAACGTTTATCGGGAAATGAAGCAGTTGCAATCGCCCTCCGTCAAATCAATCCGGACGTATTTCCGGCATTCCCTATTACACCATCTACCGAGATTCCACAATATTTTGCTTCCTTTGTAGCAAATGGTCAGGTGGATACCGAATTTATTACCGTAGAGAGTGAACACAGTTCCATGAGTGCAACAATTGGTGCTTCAGCAGCTGGAGCAAGAGCGCTGACAGCTACATCTTCATGTGGTTTGGCTTATATGTGGGAAGAATTGTACATAGCGGCATCTAACAGACTTCCACTTGCATTGGCACTGGTAAATCGTGCACTTTCCGGTCCGATTAACATTAACTGTGACCATTCAGATAGTATGGGTGCAAGAGATGCAGGGTGGATTCAGATTTATGCAGAAAATAATCAAGAAGCATATGACAATATGGTGCAAGCCTTCCGCATTTCAGAGCACAAGGATGTGCGCCTTCCAATTATGATTTGTCAGGACGGATTTATTACCAGCCATGCGGTGGAAAACATTGAACTGCTTAACGATGACGAAGTGAAAAATTTTGTTGGTGAATACGAACCAGAAAATTATTTATTGAATCCAAAGCAGACGATGGCAGTTGGTCCTTATGCGATTAGTGATTATTATATGGAAGCAAAACGCAATCAGGCAGAAGGCATGAAGCATGCGGTTACAGTCGTAAAAGACGTTGCAAATGAATTTGCAAAAATCTCAGGCAGAGAATATGGTCTGTTTGAAGAATATTGCATGGAAGATGCAGAGCGAGCAGTTGTTATCATTGGTTCTGCAGCAGGTACAACCAAGGATGCCATTGATGCCCTTCGTGCCAAAGGCGAAAAGGTTGGGCTTATCAAGATCCGTTTGTATCGTCCATTCCCGGCTGATGAACTTGCCGAGTCTCTTAAAAATGTAAAAGCAGTAGCAATTATGGATAGAGCCGAAGGGTATTGCAATCATGGCGGTCCACTTGGTGCAGATGTAATGTCGGCATTGTATCGTGCACGTTCAGAGGCGCTGGCGGTCAATTACATTTACGGTCTTGGTGGACGTGACGTGCGTGTGGAAGATATGGAAAGCGTGTTTGGTGCATTAAAACAAATAGTAGAAGATGGCGATGCGGGCGAAACCTATCGTTATCTGGGAATCAGAGAGTAAGGAGGAAGACGAAATGGCATATAATTTTAAAGAAACAATGAACAAACCGGAACGTCTTGCTCCGGGACATAGAATGTGCGCCGGCTGCGGTGGTACAATCGCAGTAAGAAACGTGCTTCGCGGACTTCACGAAGGCGACAAGGCCGTAATCGGCAACGCAACAGGCTGTCTTGAGGTATCTACATTTACATATCCATATACAGCATGGGAAGACAGCTACATTCACAATGCATTTGAAAATGCGGGTGCAACCTTAAGTGGTGTAGAGGGTGCATATAATGCACTTAGAAGAAAAGGAAAATTGGACGAAACCTACAAGTTCATCACATTTGGTGGTGATGGTGGTACATATGATATTGGTTTCCAATCGTTATCGGGTGCTATGGAACGTAATCATGATATGGTGTACGTATGTTATGACAACGGAGCCTACATGAATACCGGTATCCAACGTTCTTCAGCAACACCAATGTATGCAGATACCACAACTACACCAGTTGGAAGCGAGAGCAATGGTAAGATGCAGAATAGAAAAGATTTGGCATCGATTATTGCTTCCCATGATGTTCCTTATGTGGCACAGACAACCTTTGTGCAGAATTTTAAAGATTTGCACATTAAGGCTGAAAAGGCCATTTACACACCAGGTGCAGCATTTTTGAATATTATGGCACCATGTCCACGTGGTTGGAGATACAACACACCTGATATTATGGAAATCTGTAAATTGGGTGTGGATACATGCTATTGGCCATTATTTGAAGTTGTGGAAGGTAAGTGGATTCTTAACTATGAACCGAAGAAGAAACTTCCAATTGAGGACTTCCTAAGACCGCAAGGGCGTTTCAAACATCTTTTTAAACCAGGCAATGAACATCTGATTGAACAATTCCAGCAGGAAGTTGACAGAAGATGGGATGAATTGTTATACAAATGTGCAAGATAAGAAGTATAGAAATAAGAGACAATCGTTCTTGATTGTCTCTTATTCTATTGAGAAGAAATTCTTTCCTCTTTTCAAAAAACAGTGTATAATCAACAAGGTAGAGAAAGGGAAATAACATGTTACTATATTTCATTTATAAATACGCCTTCGGGGCCGATGCAAAGCGTCTGGCCGACGACACAGAGATTCCAAATGAAGAAAAGTACAAGGCCCATGTAGAGGGTGTTCATAGAAGCATTCAGGCAATTAGGGATTCTGTTTTTGAGAAATGGACTATCACGGCTCGTGATGGCACAAAGATTTATGGTAAGTTTGATTTGGAAGGTGCTTCTGCGACAGAGGCTCTCGCCAAATGCAAGGTTCCGATGCTTTTCATACACGGGGAGGCCGATGAACTTGTTCCGTGTGAAATGAGTCGGACAAATTATGAAGCCTGTGCATCAGAGAAGGAACTATACACGGTAGCCGGAGCAGGACACGGTTTTAGTTATTTGACAAATGTAGATGCATACATGGGTAAATTTAAGGGATTTTTGCAGAAAAATTTTGCAGATTAAAAGACGTATGAAATACATGCAGAGCAATAGGAGCAAGGGAAATGTTTAACGAGTTAACACAAAAAGACATAGACGACATGATGGCAGAGGTGGAGCATCGTAAATGTGTAATTAGAAAAGAATTATTGGAAGATGTAAAAACTGCCAGAGCACATGGCGATTTGAGTGAGAATTTTGAATACAAGGCAGCGAAGCAGGCGAAGAACCAGAATGAAAGTCGCATTCGTTATCTGGAGAAAATGATTAAAACAGCGATTGTGGTGAAGGACGAATCCAAAGATGATGAGGTTGGGATTAACAAGACAGTAGAACTGTATTTTGAAGATGACGATGAAGTAGAGGAATTTAAAATCGTGACAACCGTTCGCGGAAATTCCCTTAAGAATCTGGTAAGTACAGAATCGCCAATCGGGAAGGCATTGTTGGGGCATAAGGTCGGCGACAGAGTCTGGATAGAAATCAATGCAAATGGAGGATACTTTGTAGAGATTAAGTCCATCCGTGCGGCAGCACCGGATGAAGAAGAACAACTGCGAAAGTTTTAGAAGTAATACTAATAAATTGGGGACTAGTAATTACGTCTGCTTTTAGGTATAATTGATATGTTAAAGGAAAATTACCCCAAGAAAAGGAGAACAATTCATGGAAATGTTATCAATCGGAAAAGAACTACAAGAGAATGCGTACCCTGGTCGTGGAATTATCATCGGTAAAACACCGGATGGAACAAAGGCTGTAACTGCTTACTTTATTATGGGAAGAAGTGAAAATAGCAGAAACCGTGTGTTTGTAACAGAAGGAGAAGGTATTAGAACTCAGGCGTTTGATCCTTCGAAATTGACAGACCCAAGCCTCATTATCTACGCACCGGTTCGCGTGTTAGGAAATAGAACAATCGTGACAAATGGTGACCAGACAGATACCATTTATGACGGAATGGATCCACGACTTACGTTCCATTCCTCTGTAAGATGTAGAGAATTTGAACCGGATGCTCCGAATTATACACCTCGTATTTCAGGGGTAATGCATATTGAAGCAGGAAAATACGACTATGCAATGTCTATTTTAAAGAGCAACAATGGTGACCCATCATGTTGCAACCGATATACATTTACGTATGACAATCCGGTAGCAGGGGAAGGACATTTCATTCATACATACAAATGTGACGGAAATCCACTTCCAAGCTTTGAGGGAGAACCAAAGTTAGTGAATATCTTAGATGATATGGATGCATATACAGAATTGTTATGGAATAGTTTAAATGAAGAAAACAAAGTTTCTCTCTTTGTTCGTTATATTGACATTGCAACAGGAACATATGAAACAAAGATTGTAAATAAGAATCAATAGGAGACATAAGATGAAAGAATTAGAATTAAAATATGGTTGTAATCCAAATCAAAAGCCTTCTAAAATCTACATGAATGAAGGAGAACTTCCAATTAAAGTATTGTGTGGAAGACCAGGATATATTAACTTTTTAGATGCATTTAACGGATGGCAGTTAGTAAAAGAATTGAAGAAAGCAACAGGACTTCCGGCAGCCACATCATTTAAACACGTTTCGCCGGCAGGTGCAGCAGTTGGACTTCCATTAGATGAGACTTTGGCAAAAATCTACTGGGTGGATGATGTGGAAGATTTATCTCCACTTGCATGTGCATACGCAAGAGCAAGAGGTGCGGATAGAATGTCTTCCTTTGGTGATTTCATTTCTTTATCGGATGTTTGTGACGTTGCTACTGCAAAATTAATCAAACGTGAAGTTTCTGACGGTGTGATTGCACCGGGATACGAACCGGAAGCTTTGGAAATCTTAAAGGCTAAGAAAAAAGGGAACTACGCAGTTATCGAAATTGATCCGAATTATGAACCGGATCCAATTGAGCATAAAGAAGTGTTCGGCATCGTATTTGAACAAGGAAGAAATGAGCTTGTAATTGATGATGAATTATTGGCAAATGTTGTAACGGACAATAAAGAGATTCCGGAAGAAGCGAAGATTGACCTTGCAATTGCACTTATTACTTTGAAATATACACAGTCAAACTCTGTATGTTACGCAAAAGGTGGTCAGGCAATTGGTATTGGTGCAGGACAACAATCTCGTATTCACTGTACACGTCTTGCAGGACAAAAAGCAGATAACTGGTGGTTGCGTCAATCTCCACAAGTACTGGGCTTGCAGTTCGTAGACAGCATTGGTAGAGCTGATAGAGATAATTCCATTGATTTATATATTGGGGATGAATACATGGATGTTCTTGCAGAAGGAACATGGCAGAACATTTTCAAAGTAAAACCAGAGGTGTTCACAAGAGAAGAAAAACGTGCATGGTTAGATAAGATGACAGATGTATCTCTTGGTTCAGATGCCTTCTTCCCATTCGGTGACAACATCGAAAGAGCACATAAGAGCGGAGTAAAATACATTGCTCAACCAGGTGGTTCTGTTCGTGATGACCATGTAATCGCAACATGTAACAAATATAATATGGCAATGGCATTTACGGGAATCCGTTTATTCCATCACTAATCAAAGATACAAAAGAGAAAGCTGCAAGGTTTGTGGCTTTCTTTTTTTGTATATATTACCTTTTTATAGAAAAAATAGTTGTATATTGTCGTATTGAAGTATATAATATCAAGGTAGATTGTGCAAAAATACGGCTTATTAGTCAAAGTGAGAGGAGATTATAATGGGAAAATATTTTGGAACAGATGGTTTCAGGGGCGAGGCGAATGTAGTCTTAACTGTGGAACATGCATTTAAAGTAGGAAGATTTTTGGGATGGTACTTCGGGCAGGAGCATAAAGCGAAAGTTGTGATTGGTAAAGACACCAGACGCAGCAGTTATATGTTTGAAGATGCTCTTTCAGCGGGTCTTACAGCATCGGGAGCTGACGTATACCTGTTACACGTTACCACCACACCAAGTGTTTCTTATGTGGTGCGAACAGAAGATTTCGATTGCGGTATTATGATTTCAGCCAGCCACAACGTTTTCTATGATAATGGTATTAAGGTGATTAACTCAAAAGGTCACAAAATGGAAGCAGAAGTGGAAGCAAAAATCGAAGCATATATTGATGGCGAATATGGTGAGATTCCATATGCGACAAGAGAAAACATTGGACGTACTGTGGATTATTCGGCAGGAAGAAATCGCTATATCGGACACTTGATTGCAATGGCAACACGTTCATTTAAGGATAAACGAGTTGGTCTGGACTGTTCTAATGGTAGTGCGTCTACAATTGCAAAGAGCGTATTTGATGCACTTGGTGCAAAAACATATGTAATTAGCAGTGAGCCGGACGGAACAAACATTAACCGTAACTGTGGTTCCACACATATGGAACAATTACAGGCATATGTGAAGGAAAACGGATTAGATGTCGGTTTTGCGTATGACGGGGATGCTGACAGATGTTTGGCAATCGATGAAAAGGGGAATTTGGTAGACGGAGATTTGATACTTTATGTGTGTGGGAAATATTTGAAAGAGCAAGGCAGATTGAACGGAGACACAATTGTAACTACTATTATGTCGAATCTCGGTCTGTACAAAGCTTGTGATAAAGCGGGACTTAAGTATGAAAAAACAGCTGTTGGAGATAAATATGTATATGAAAATATGCTACAAAATAATTATTCTCTTGGCGGTGAGCAATCTGGTCATATTATTTTCAGCAAGTATGCAACTACAGGCGATGGTATCTTAACCTCCTTATTGTTGATGGAGGTGATGTTAGAAAAGAAACAATCACTTTCAAAACTAACGGAAGATGTGACAATTTTCCCACAGTTACTAAAAAATGTTCGTGTTGCAGATAAGAAGGCAGCTAGAGAAAATCCGGAGGTTGTGAAAGCAATTGAAAAAGTAACAGAAGAATTGGGGGACAATGGTCGTATCTTGGTACGTGAAAGCGGTACGGAACCGGTGATTCGTGTAATGGTGGAAGCAGAAACAGATGCATTATGTGAAAAATATGTAAAACAAGTGATAGATGTAATTTGTGCAGAGGGATTAATTGTAATTGATTAATCAACATATATTTCGCAAAAACAGCGCATACTATCTTCGCAAGGAGGATAGAACTATGTACCAATATTTGCCAATAACAGATGTTTACGCAAGAGAAATTTTAGATTCCCGTGGTAATCCGACAGTGGAAGTAGAGGTTCTGGCAGGAGAAAACATATACGGTAGGGCGAGTGTTCCATCAGGTGCATCAACCGGTCAATTTGAGGCGGTTGAATTAAGAGATGGAGAGTCAAGATATCGTGGGTTGGGAGTTACGAGAGCAATCGATAATGTGAACACCAAGATTGCACCGGAACTGGTTGGTGTAAATGTATTTAAACAGACGGAAATAGATCATATTATGATGAAATTGGATGGGACTTCCAATAAATCGAATCTGGGTGCAAATGCTATGCTTGGCGTCTCTATGGCAGTTGCGAAGGCGGCGGCAAATGCACTCCAAATTCCTCTATATCGTTATTTGGGTGGTGTCTCTGCAAAAACAATGCCGATTCCGATGATGAACATTTTAAATGGTGGAAAGCATGCCGATAATACGGTAGATTTTCAGGAGTTTATGATTATGCCAGTTGGAGCCTGTTGCTTTAAAGAAGGTCTTCGGATGTGTGCAGAAATTTACCATACATTGAAAAAGATTTTAAAGGAAGAAAACTTAAATACTGCGGTTGGAGATGAAGGCGGGTTTGCACCAAATCTGGCAGATGCAAAAGAGACTTTGCAGTATATCGTAAAAGCAATTGAAAAGGCAGGATATAAGGCCGGTGATGAGGTGGCAATTGCTTTGGATGTGGCAGCATCGGAACTATATAATAAGGAATTTAGAAAATATGTCTTTGAAGGAGAGGATGTCATCCGTTCGTCAGAGGAGTTAGTAGATTACTATGAGATGTTGGTGACAGAATTTCCGATTATTTCTATTGAAGACCCGATGGATGAAGAAGACTGGGAAGGCTGGGGCCTGATGACCAAAAGATTGGGAAACAAAATTCAGCTCGTCGGCGATGACTTGTTTGTGACAAACACGGAACGTCTTCGAAAAGGCATTGAAAGAAAAGTAGCAAATGCAATCCTGATTAAAGTGAATCAAATCGGAACTTTAACGGAGGCATTTGAGGCCATTGAGCTTGCAAAAAAATCCGGTTATCGAAATATTGTTTCTCATCGTTCTGGTGAGACAGAGGAAAATATAATCGCGGATATTGCAGTTGCATTCAATACAGGACAGATTAAAACGGGAGCACCATGTCGCTCAGAACGTGTTGCAAAATACAATCAGCTATTGCGAATAGAGGAAGAAATTCACTCATTTTCGAATACTTTTGGAAAAAACAAGTAAGAAATGCTTGCAGATAGAAGACTCTTGTGTTAAAATACCCTTGTTATATGCGCAGGAGGTGTGAAAAATGGAAATCTTAGAAATCGTATTGAAAATTTTATTTGTTATAGACTGTATCGTTTTAACAGCGATTGTATTACTTCAAGAAGGTAAAGAAGCAGGACTTGGTTCACTTGCAGGTGCTTCTAGTTCTTTCTGGGGACAAAATAAAGGACGTTCTATGGAAGGTGCTTTAGTGAAGATTACAAGAATCGCTGCAATTGTTTTTGTTCTATTAGCAGTTGCATTAAACTTAAAAGTATTTAACTAGGAATACGAAAAGATGACGAAACACTCTTATTTGAAATAGTAAGAGTGTTTTTTTATTCGATGATATATGAAAAGAGGTGATAGGATGGACCAGACATTTGAGAAGAGAAAAAAGATTATTTACGAATTTATTTGTGATGAATTTTATGTACCGATGAAGTTAAAGGAACTTGCCATTCTATTGCAGGTTCCGAAGGCCCAGAGAAATGAGCTTAAAAAAGTGTTAGATTCTCTTGAGGCAGAAGGCAAGGTTCATGTGTCTTCCAAAGGGAAATATTCCAAAGGAGAGGCGAAACGACTGGTTGGAACGTTTACAGCTCATCCAAGAGGTTTTGGTTTCGTAACAATCGAAGGTGAAGCGGAGGATATCTTTATATCTGAAGATGATATGAACGGAGCCTTTCATAATGACCAGGTAGAAGTTGTGATCAAAGCGGCACCATCCGGAAAGAGAAAAGAAGGAAAGATAACGAAGGTGCTTTCTCATGGTACAACTACTCTTGTTGGGTATTTTGAAAAGAGTAAAAATTATGGTTTCGTAAGACCGGATAATCAGAGGTTTGTAAAAGATGTATTTGTACCTTTAGAACGTTCAAAGGGAGCTGTTACAGGACATAAGGTTGTTGTGGAACTCACAAAGTATGGCGGGGATAACAAGAAGCCGGAGGGAAAGGTTATAGAGATCATCGGTCATGTCAATGACCCTGGAACAGACATCATGTCTATTGTCAAAGGGTATGATTTGCCTACAAGCTTTCCGGAGAAGGTGTTAAATCAGGCAGAGCGTGTGGCAAAGGATGTAAGTACTGCGGATATGGCAGGACGTATGGATTTGCGTGACTGGCAGATGGTGACTATTGACGGAGAAGACGCGAAGGATTTGGATGATGCAATTTCTATCACCAGAGATGCAAACAACTACATCTTAGGTGTTCACATCGCAGACGTAACCAACTATGTGCAGGAAAATAGTGCGCTGGATCGGGAAGCGGTGAAGCGTGGGACAAGTGTGTACTTGGTAGACCGAGTGATTCCGATGTTGCCACATACCTTATCAAATGGCATTTGCTCTTTGAATGCAGGTGTGGACCGTTTGGCTCTTAGTTGCATTATGACAATCAATGAAAAAGGCACTGTGATTGACCATAAAATTGCGGAAACTGTTGTACGCATTGATGAACGTATGAGCTATACCAGCGTGAAGAAGATTTTGGAAGAAAAAGATGAAGCTGAGACCACGCGTTATAAAGACTTGGTCCCGATGTTTGAACTGATGGCAGAGCTTTCCAGAATCTTGCGTGAAAAACGTAGACAACGAGGCTCTATCGATTTTGATTTTCCTGAAACTAAGATGGTCTTAGATGAAAATGGGAAACCAATTGATATCAAGCCTTATGATAGAAATGTGGCAACAAAGATTATTGAGGATTTTATGCTACTTGCAAATGAAACAGTGGCAGAGGATTATTTCTGGCAGGAGATTCCGTTTGTATATCGTACTCATGAATCGCCGGACGAAGATAAGGTAAAGAAGCTTGCTACATTTATCAACAATTTTGGACATTCTTTGCACATTTCCAACAAGGAAGTGAGACCAAAAGAGATTCAAAAATTATTGGCCAAAGTAGAAGGGACTGCAGAGGAAGCCTTGATTAGCCGCTTGGCACTTCGCTCTATGAAACAGGCAAGATATACCCCAGAAAACACAGGCCATTTTGGGTTAGCAGCATCGCATTACTGCCATTTCACATCGCCGATTAGAAGGTATCCGGATCTGCAAATCCACCGAATTATCAAGGAGAATCTGCGTGGAAGAATGAATGATGACCGTAGGGCGCACTATGATGCTATTCTGACTGAGGTTGCAAAGAAATCCAGTGAGAGAGAACGTTTGGCAGAAGAGGCAGAAAGAGAAACTATTAAACTCAAGAAAGTGGAGTATATGGCACAGCGCATAGGTGAAACGTTTGAAGGCGTGATTTCAAGTATTACAAAATGGGGGATTTATGTCGAACTTCCGAATACGATTGAAGGATTAATTCACGTGACAAATATGTATGATGACCATTATAATTATATAGAAGAATCTTATGAGATGGTTGGAGAGCATACGGGAAAAACGTATAAACTTGGACAGACTGTCATGGTGCGGGTGATTGGCACGAACAAGCTGGACAGGACCATTGATTTTGAGTTTGAATAATTTGACTATGCAGGCGGCATGCTTGCATGGTTTACATAGAAAGGGATAGACAAGGATGTCAAAAGAATCGATTAAGTTAATTGCAAACAATAAAAAAGCATATCATGATTTCTTTATCTTGGATACCTATGAGGCAGGCATCTCCCTGCACGGGACTGAGGTGAAATCACTTCGCATGGGGAAATGCTCCATTAAGGAAGCATTTATCCGCATTGAAAATGGGGAAGTATTTATTTATGGCATGCATGTAAGCCCTTATGAAAAGGGAAATATTTTTAATAAAGATCCACTCCGTGTAAAGAAATTGTTGCTTCATAAGGCAGAGATTAACAAGTTGCTTGGAAAGATAAAGGAAAAGGGAATGACTGTCGTTCCCCTTAAGGTTTATCTGAAAGGCAGTCTTGTGAAGGTGGAAATTGGTCTTGCAAAGGGTAAGAAATTATACGATAAGCGTGATGATATTGCGAAGAAAGACCAGAAGCGTGAAGCGGAAAGAGACTTTAAAGTAAGAAATCTAGGATAGGAGAAAGCACATGATACCAAGAACGAAAGAAGAACTTCGTAAATTAGTTTCAGAGACAACGATTGAAATGTATGAGGAAATGACACCTCAACTAATCAAATTAATTGACGAGACCAAACATGATGACAGTTTAACGGAAGCACAAAAGCAGGATGAGATTTCCCTTCACCTAATGGGATATACTAAGGCGTGTACCAATGAGATTATCATTGAAGTGTTGGCGCAGATATTGAATTTGGAGTAATAGATGAGGTGTTCGTATGAAAATATCTACAGAAATACAATCAGCAGCTAGCATAGTAGGAGAAGAGAGGGCAATTGAATATTTGGCAAAAGCGGGATTTGATGCTTGGGATTTTTCTATGTTTTCCATGTGTAAATATGATTGGGGAACTAGGACGTTGTTGGAGAATAGCCACCCGTTAGCGGGGAATGAGTATCTGCGTTTTAGCAGAAATTTAAAGCGTGTTGGTCTTGATAATGGAATTGTTTGTAATCAATCTCATGCGCCATTTCCAACCAGCTGTAAGGAAATTTGTTCCTATTATAAGCGAGCAATTGAGTGTACTGCGGAAGCAGGAGGCGCAATCTGTATAATACATCCAGACAACAACAAGTCACCGGAAGAAAATGCAGAAATCTATCTAGGGCTTTTGCCGTTTGCCAAAGAGCACGGAGTGAAGATTGCAACGGAAAACATGTGGAATTGGGACAATCAAAAAGATGAATCCTGTTTTGCGGCATGTGCAACACCGGACAGTTTTTGTAAACATATTGATGTGGTGGGAAGCGAATGGTTAGTTGCCTGCTTGGATATCGGGCATGCCGAAATGAGGGGAAGTAATACTTCTGCTGTTCAGATGATTAAGGCACTGGGTTCACGATTGCAGGCATTACATATCCATGACAACGATCAGTGGCACGATTCTCATCAAATACCTTTTTCTATGAATATTGACTTTGTGCCAATCGTAGAAGCGTTGAAAGAAATTCATTATAAGGGATATTTCACTCTGGAAGCTGACCAGTATTTAAACAGTTATACAGAGGAAAATATCTTTGAAGGAATCAAAGAATTGGCAGAGTCGGCAAGAAAACTTGCGGGAATGTATGAGAGATAAAAATAGGGAGTGTATCAGTTTGAACTGATATACTCCCTGTTCTTTTTGTATTTGCTGTGGAGTCTCTTTTATTCGTGTTCCACTTCTCCGGCACGTTCGGCCAACTTTTCCTTATATTTTGCGTATTGTCTATAAAAAGTAACAGAACTTCCGAAGCCGCTTTGTTCAATGATCTCTGATATGGTGTAGTTGTTGCTAGCAATCATAGATAAAGCGTTCTGCATTCGAATGTCATTTAAGTAGTTCTTGAAAGATACACCTACGTAAGAATTAAACAGATAACTACAACGCCCTTCGGAATATCCAAACTCCTCAGCCATCGTCTTTAAACTAATCGGTTTGGCAAAATTCTCATTAATATAATTTAGAAAAGCAATCGCTTTCTGGTTAAAAGTAGACACTTCCTTAGGCTGTAAATCATAGGCTTTTATCAGTGCATCAAAAAAACGGTTCGCATAGGAACAGTTAAATAGATAACTTTGCGTGCCGTGCCCCAGCCATTCGTTTAAAATCTCAATTGCAGGGAGATTCTTTTCTTTATCCAACATAAAAGGAGGTAAAGTCTTATTGCCGCAGAACTTCTTGAAAGCCGCAGTATATTCCTTGGTAAGTACAATACTGATTGCGGACAAGTTCTTGTCATAGTATTCGTAATTATGTACCTGATAGCTATTCACAAAGCAAATATCACCTGGAGTAAGGTGTTGTTTATTACCTTGAATATGAACATCCGTTTCGGCACGTTCGATGTAGGCGAACTCAATGCTGTCATGATAATGCGGAACCTCTAATAGATATGGTTCCCGCTTTAAAAACAGATAAAAATCGTTATCAGCTTTTTGTTCATAGAACAAATTGGATTCTGGGATTTTATATGGTCTTTCTAGCATGCTTCCTCCTCCATTAAGAAATGATAGTGTTATATTATATGATTTTATAAAAAAATGCAACATATTTATTTGTATTTTCCACAAAAATAAAGAAAGTTGTATAAGCGAAATAATAAAAAATATAAAGAAATGAAAGGAAGTGTTACATAAGAGAATAAGAAGTTTTGAAACAAAAAATAAAAGATGGCAAAATATAACAGCAGAAAAGAAGAAATAAACATGATAACATAATATGGAAAAAGACAGGAAGTTTTGAAACAAAGTTAGGTGTTAGTGATATAGAAAAGGGACGAGAGGAAAAATATAATTATGTTAAAGGTGAAAGTGGGTATCCATACACCGCCTTCTCTATTTTCAGAGGGTATTTAGGAAAATGATAATTTCACTACAGTATGTGGTGTTAATTATAAATATAAGTATAGGACAGGTGAAGAGAATGACAGGACAGATAAAAAAATGGGCGGTCATTGTTGGGTTTGGAAACAGAGGTCAAGTATATGCGGACTACGCAAACCAAGAGCCAGAGGAACTTGGTATAGCAGCAATCGTCGACCCGAACGAATTCAAACTGCAAGAGGCGAAAAAAAGATATAATTTGGATGATAAGCAATTATTCAAAAACTTTGGAGATTTTTTGACGAGTGGGATTGCATGCGATTTCATTATCAATTCAACCATGGATCAATATCATTATGAAACGGCTTTGGAGATTATCGATGCCGGATATGATATGCTGATGGAGAAACCGATTGTTCCAAATGAGCAACAGCTTCGTGACATTGCAGTGCATGCGAAAGCGAAAAACACGAGAGTGTTTGTATGCCATGTTCTCCGGTATACACCATTTTACAGTAAAGTAAAGGAATTACTTAATGCGGACGCCATTGGTGAGATCATGACATTAGAAATGAATGAGCATGTATGCATAGCACATTACCTGACAGCATATGACAGGGGGAAATGGAATTCAGAAAGTAAATGTGGTTCAGGACTTCTTTTGGCAAAAACTTGCCACGATTTCGATTTAATGTGCTGGCTGAATAATGCTTCTGTGCCAAAACAGGTAGCGAGCTTTGGAAGCCGCTCTCAGTTTATCGCAGAGAAGGCACCGGAAGGGGCTTCTGAATATTGTTACCAGTGTAAGTATGAAGCAGAGTGCCAATACTCAGCAAAGAACCTGTATTTGGAGAATAATGCAATGCCTTTTCTTGTGTGGGCTGAACTGAACAAGCCATTAGATGAGATTACTATGGAAGAAAAAGAAGAGTTTTTGAAACATAACATCTATGGTAAATGTGGTTACACCTGTGGCGGAGATCTTGTGGATAGACAGAGTGTTCTTGTTAATTTTGAGAATGGTTCCGTCGGAACCTTCAATTTGGTAGCGGGGAGCACTAGAGCGGGAAGATTTCTTCATATTGTAGGAACGAAAGGTGAGATTGAGGGAGTTTTGGAAAAAAATTCTTTTATCCTGCGCAAGCCAATCAGAAATAGTTTTGATGGTACGGAGGAGATTATCGAGGTACATCCGATTAATCAGGCAGAACATGGGGGACATAACGGTGGTGACTATATGATTATGCATGACCTAATAAGATACCTCAACGGAGATGCGAGTTCTGTATCCATTACTAGCTTGGAAGATTCCATCAATGGACATCTCTGTGTCTTTGCAGCGGAAGAATCCAGAAAAAGCGGAAAGATCATAGAATTATAAAATAAAAGGAGGAATTGTAACATGAAAAGAAAAAGTATCAAAAAAACAGTAACGATGATTATGGCAGCAACAATGGCTGTGACGAGCCTTGTGGGCTGCGGAGGTAACGGTTCGGGTGCCGGCGGAGCAGGAGACATAATCGGCAAGGTGGAACTTTTGGAGATGGAAGGCTTTGATGAGGCATATTTGCCAGACGTTTCTTCCATTGCACAGCAGGGTGGCCAGATTGATGTGGTTCTTCTTTTCGATGGAACAGAAAAAGGCTGGGAGGCATTGGCAGAGGAATATATGCGTATTCAAGGCGATTATGTCAAAGTGAAATTAGATACCACTTACACAGGTTCTACGGTATATACTGACAAACTACGAAGCGAATTACAAGGTGACACCACATGGGATATTGTTCAAGGTAACATGGTGGGTGAATCCATTGAGACGTATTGTCTTAATATGAGTTCATGGATTACTTCAGAAAATCCATATGCCGGAAAAGATGTCAACTGGAAAGACGTGTTGACGGAGAATGCATATATCACAGATACATCTGGTGCAAATAGTGATTGTTACATCATTAACTCGGAAAATCTTCAGACAGCATGGTTTGTTAATGAGAATGCATTACAGGCAGCAGCAGATAAAGGGTATAAAAATGCAAACGGAAAAGTAGAAAACCCGATTACATGGGATGACTTGATGAGTTTATGTGAAAAAATGGTAGAAGCCGGATACAGCTCGCCACTTGGAATTTCCTTGAATGATGATTCTATCACAGCAAGCCAGTTTACATGGTTATATCGAGTATATGGGGACCAGTATTACCGCGAGGAATACGCGAATGTTTTTGCTGTAGAAGGAGATGCAACTTACATAGACAATGAATATGAATTAGACCTGACAGCACAGAATCCAGAGGGAGATGCAGATTTTAATATTTCTCTTACGAGACTGTACAACTCTATTTTGGACGATAGTGTTTCCAATCCATTCTATGTTGGTGTGAGTAGTGATAAATATACAGAATTTTTGGAACAATTTTTGAAAATGCGTCCATATCTTCGTACGGATGCTGCGGACTTAACATTTGAAGATATTCGTAATATGTTCACGACACAGAGCAAAGGAAAAGATTCACCACAGATTATCTTGGATTATCTAGGAAGTGGATTGGCATTTACACAGTCACAGGCAGAAGAGTTCTCTGTAGATTTCTTTGACTATCCGGCTATGGTGGGAGAGTATGTGTCAGAAGAAGCTGTTGTTCGTGACGTTGGAGGAAATGGTGGATACCTGTCTGTGTTACGTCATGATGAATCACAGAATGCATTAAATCAAGACTTTATCAAATTTGTGATGTCACCATATGGACAGTCTGTTTATTATCAGGCGCTTTCAGAAAACGATACCTATATTAAAGGTATTACGACAGTGATAAATGAAACGGTAGTAGTTCCAAAGAACTGGGTAGATTTCTTCAATACAGATAAAGTTTCATTTAACGGTCTGGTGGATAAAAACCCTTATATCAGCGGACTAATTATGTACATTGGAACTGCACAAGTTTCCTGCCAGAATGAAAGCAAGAATTTGTGGAAACAGTACTTAACGGGAACTGGAAATGACGAAATTACCACAGAAGATTTTCAGATTGAATGGCATGAAACACTGATGAAGGGCTGGAAAGAAACCTGTAAAGATATGGGTTACAGTGAAGAATGTTATTTGTATCCGGGTAAAGGAACAGACTATTCAGAATAGAAAAAGGAAAGGAAGAAAGATAAGTGGATAGAAAAAAACTTTCATTTCTTATCAGTAGTTGTCTGCTATTGTGCTGCATAGCTATTGGAATTCTTTCTTATAAAAATATACCACAAAACATAGAGGTCACGTCTGAACTTGAAGGGAATGTGACCTCGGCAGAACGCCAACAGACCGGAAATGGTTTTTACTATGCCTGCGGAACACAGATTGCTTATATAGATGAAGAAGGAACACAAAAAAAGGTATGTGATTTAACAGACGAACTGGGTGGAGAGCGTATCTCTTATATGAAGGCAATTGACGATAGCGATTTGCTGCTTGCATTTGGAGATAATATGGTTGGTTATATGCTACGGGAGACAGAAGAAGACTTAGAATTGGTCGGAAGCTTTTCTTATAATGGTGCCCCAATGGCAGTAATCAATGATGAGAAAGAATTTTATGTATTTTACAAAGTTGGAAAATATCATGAAGTGCGAGTGTATGAAATTGTGGATCCTTCAGCCGATGCTGTGAGACGAGGAATTTTATACAACTATGGTGGAACTACGCAAGAAGGAATCTCTTTTACTCTTGCACAAGGACTGAAATTAAAAGAAGCCGCATTGGTGGATGGGAAATTATATGTCATACATGACGGTGGCGTTTATAAGATGGATGCTTCTTTAAAGATGAACAGTTTCAAATTCAAGAGCGAAGAAGAACGCGAGGCGGCGGGCATTGTTTCCTACAATAAAAATTCATATGACTTTGTTATTTCGCAAGAAGCATTTGATATGGAGATGCTGGCAACCTATACGACCGGTGTTACAGGCGGGTTTTATCGCAAACAGGATAACAGATTGTATTTTGTGACGAACGACCGTACGTTGAAATATTGTGAATTAGATGAAATAGGACAAAATACGTTGGGTTCTGATTTGCAAATGCAGGAAACTTCATTCGGTCTTCTTCAGGAGAATGTCAATGCAAAACCAGTATTGAGTTACGATAAACACAACGATAAGGCATATTTGAGCTTTGATACGACAAACGATCTGATCTGTATTGATATGGATACACAGGAGATTGTATTTACATCAGAAGGAGAGTTCGGTGTTTCATCAAAGATTGTTAATACAAGCGGGGATACCATGTTGCTGTTGCATACGGATACGAATTCCGGCTCCAGCGAGAAGCTTTTTATGAAAGTCATTGATTTGGAAAAACAGTCTTCCAAAACTTTGGCAACGAATGCGTTAATTGCTAGTGCAGTTTTGTCGGTGATTTTACTGATTGCGACGATTTTATTTGCAAACCGTGCATTTTTAGATAACGGGAATGCGAGATTAACTCGCATATTGAAGGAAATGTGGAAGCACAAATGGATTTACATCATTTTGGTTCCATCGTTTGTTTTACTATTTATGTTTTGCTATTATCCGGGAATTGCATCCATGTGGTTGTCGTTCTTTGATTATACATCTGACAAACAGACTATGAAGTGGAACAACTTTGCAAACTATATTTCCATTTTTACGGATAAATATTCGTTGGAAGCCTTCCGCAATATGGTTATTTTTATCATTACAGACCTTTTGACAGCATTGATACCACCATTGATTTTTGCGTTCTTGTTGTCATTTATGCGGTCAAAGAGATATTCAAACTTTACAAGAACATTATTATTTATACCGGGAATTATACCAGGTATTGCTACATTGCTCATTTGGCGTACCGGTATCTACGGGGAATATGGTGTGCTGAATACAATTATCAATCTGTTACATGGTGAGCCTGTGAAATTCCTGACCAGCTCTAGCAATGCATTAGCGTCCATCATTATGATGGGGTTCCCTTTTATCGGCTCCTATCTGATTTTCTATGGCGCGATTATGAATATTACAGATAGTTACATAGAGGCTGCAGAACTGGAAGGATGTACGTTGTTAAAGAGGCTCAGGTTGATTGACATACCGCTTATCAAGCCACAGATGAAATATGTGCTGGTTATGACTTTGATTTCTTCTGCACAGAATTTCGGACGTGTGTACATGACCACAGGTGGTTCATGGGGAACACAAATACCGATTAACATGATGTACAATCACCTGCTTGCAGGTGACTATGGTGTTTCTTCTGCATACGCAACGGTTTTGTTTTTGTTGATGTTCATACCGATGATAATGCAACTTAAGACGCAACAGAAAGGAATGGAGTGATGATATGAAGAAAAGAAAATTAATGAAAAGACAGTCTGACAAGCTTTCTGTGCAGATTGTATGTTATGTAGTAATTACTCTGTGTATCATCTTTGCGATGGTCCCGCTTTTCATCACTCTGTTGAACAGCACGAAGGATAATTATTCAATTATTGAGAATATTTTTTCCTTCCCTAAGCTGAGAACACTGATAGACAATGTTAAGACAAATTATACACTGGCATCAGAAAAGATTTTGATTCCGATGTGTCGCAGTATCTTTATTGCGATTGTTGGATCTATTGGAAATATTGTAATCGGTGTAATTCTTGCGTACATTTTCTCTAGTAAGAATTTTCCGTTCAAAGAGTTTTTATTTTCGTTGTATATTGCCATTATGCTTGTACCGTCTATCATGGGAATGCCTGTACTGACGAATTTCATGTCAAATGTATTGCATTTGAAAGACAGTTATATGGGATATTGGCTGCCGATTTGGGGCGGAGGACAGTGTTCTGCATTGTTCCTATTCCGAACATTTTTTCAACAGCAACCATTGGCACTTTATGAAAGTGCCAGAATTGAGGGGGCGAAAGATTGGCAGATTATTTGCTATATTACTATGCCATTGGCAAAGGCGATTATTCTTATGCATTTTGTCAATGGATTTGCTTCTTTGTACAATGATTATCTGTGGCCAAGTTTGATTTTTAACGATAAGAAGCCGCTGATGATAGTGCTGCAATCCCTTGACCAGCAGTTTAGAAATGCATCACAAAATGGTGCTATGTATGCAATGTATATCATAGCTGCCATTCCGCTTTTGATTAATACCTGCTTGAATTTGAAGGAATTCAAGAGTGGTGACTTTGCTGCTGGCATGAAATTATAGGAGGACATTGAGGATGAAGAATAGAACGATTAGAAAACACAATCTCATATTGCTCATGCTTGCTGGAATATTGTTCGGGATGTTGGTAATTTCCGGGTGTTCGTTAAAGAAAGAAGGTTGCACGGTTACGTTTAACACATGTACCAGTCTGAACACGACGAAAGTAAATACATATACAGTGGAGCCAGGTTCCACAATCAGCAAGCCAAATCTCTCCATGATTGATGATGAGTATAGTGACTATATGGTAGTGGGCTGGTATTTAGACGAAGGCTATACTAAGGAGTGGGATTTTGATAAGGACGTGGTAGAAGAGGATATTGTGCTCTACGCCAAATGGGAAGAGCAGTTATTTGTGAAATATTTTACTTCCAACTCCACGGAGCCTAGACTTGGTGAGTATGTAAAGAAGGGGGATTACATCGAACCAAAGACCGATTATGCGAAAGGTTATAAAGTGCTTGGATATTACGCTGACCCAGGTTATTCGATAGAGTTTGATTTTACGAAACCAATCACAGAAAGTACAAACGTGTATACGTTAGTATCTGATTGTATTTACTGGGATGCAACGGCAATTGCAAATGATTTTAACATTGGAGTGGCCAGTGGCAAAGGCTCTACAAAAGGAAAAATTACCTTGGAAGAGGGTGAACAGGGACAATATGCCAATATTGATTTTGGGCACAGTACTACAGCAGATCCACATATTCAGTATGTGAATTATTTAGACATGACCAAATCTCAGATTATGACGATTAAATACAAAAACCTTGGCAATGCGAAAAGCCTTCGTTTCTTTTGGCAGATTGTTGTTGAAGATGGAAGCATACTTGGACTTGAGGGCGATATCACACCGGTACCGACAGCGGCTATTGAGATTAAAAGCGGGATGAGTGAAAGTGATGACTGGCAGACAGTTGAAGTTGATATGACAGAACTAACAATTATCAACGGCGTGTCTCATTGGGCAGAAGGATGGTACTTAAGTATTTTCCGTATTGATGCAGAGTATAAGGAAGGAATGGATGACGAATTTGTTCCGAATATTATTCAAATTCAGGAAATCAGTTTTGCAACGGCAGAGGGCTATGAGTCCAGAGACACTGTAGAATTAAAAAGTGCAGATGCCTTTGCCGTTCTAGACGCAGCAAAGACACAAAATAATGTGGCGGGCGGCTATGTATTTCCGAAGAACAGAGCAAGTGCTCTCCCAAGACAGGGTGCTATTCAGTACAATCAGTTGGACTGTGTGACATGGTTGTTCCCATACGGAGGAAAAAAAGGTATTGTAACCTTTGATATGAGTCCAT
>JAZRPT010000030.1:0-6332 GCA_045649385.1 Faecalimonas sp.
ACATTTTTGGTGTTTTTCTATTAGAGTGACTTACATTGTTTCCGAAGTGAGCACCCTTTTCACAAATAGCACATTTAGCCATGATTGCACCTCCTAACGATATTAATAGTCATATCAGACTCACACAACAAAGGTATTTTACCAGAAAAAGAAAAATTATGCAAGTATAATTTGAAAAAAATGAAAAGTGTTGTAAAATGATAAAAAACAGAGTATAATATACACGTTAAGTACGTAAAAATGTATGAAACCTTTATAGAATTGGAGGTACAGATATGAAAGGAAGTATGACAACAGACTTAGGCGTAATTACAATTGATCCTGAGGTGGTTGCAAAATATGCAGGAACCGTTGCTGTAGAATGTTTTGGTATTGTTGGTATGGCAGCAGTCAGCATGAAGGATGGTCTTGTAAAATTACTAAAAAAGGAAAGCTTGACACATGGAATCCAAGTGGAAATTTCTGATGATAATAAACTCACAATTAATTTTCATGTTATCGTTTCATATGGCGTTAGCATTTCAACGGTATGTGAAAATCTAGTTGGAAATGTAAAATATAGAGTAGAAGAATTCACAGGTATGGAAGTGGATAAAATCAACATTTACGTCGAAGGCGTAAGAGTGATTGATTAAGGAGGACTTAGTTGTGGCAACAAAGACAATTAATGCAGAAATGCTTTCAAAGATGTTCTTGGCTGGTGCCGGAAATATTGAGGCGCAGAAAGAATATATTAATGAGTTAAATGTTTTTCCTGTTCCGGATGGTGATACAGGAACAAATATGTCATTAACAATTATGGCAGCAGCCAAAGAGGTGGCTGCCCTTGAGACTCCGGATATGGAGACTTTGGCAAAAGCGATTTCTTCAGGCTCGCTTCGTGGGGCCCGTGGTAACTCAGGTGTTATTTTATCACAGTTGTTCCGTGGCTTTACAAAAGCGATACGTGATACAAAAGAAATTGATGTTTTGACACTTGCTGCGGCATGTGAAAAGGCAAAAGAAACGGCATACAAAGCTGTTATGAAACCAAAGGAAGGTACGATTCTTACAGTTGCAAGAGGGATTGCTGATAAAGCTTTGGAACTTGCCGGAACTGTAGATGATTTGGATGAATTTATCCCACAAGTTATTGCACATGCAGAAGAAGTATTAGCTCAGACACCGGAAATGCTTCCAGTATTAAAAGAAGCCGGAGTCGTTGACTCGGGTGGACAGGGTCTGATTGAGGTGTTAAAAGGTGCTTATGACGCATTTCTTGGTAAAGAGATTGATTATAGCAAGATTGCACCAAGTACATCTGTAAACGTAACAAAGGTAAGCGCAGATACCAATGCAGAAATTAAATTTGGATACTGTACAGAATTTATTATTATGACAGAAAAAGCATTCACAGATAAAGATGAGAGAGATTTTAAAGCATATTTGGAATCTATCGGTGATTCGATTGTTTGTGTAGCTGATGACGAGATTGTGAAAATTCACGTTCATACAAATGATCCGGGTCTTGCAATCCAAAGAGCCTTGACCTATGGTCAGCTTACAAAGATGAAGATTGACAATATGCGTGAAGAACACGAAGAGAAATTAATTCGTGAAGCTGAGAAGGTTGCAAAACAGGAGAAAGAAAAGGCAAAGGCAGAACAAAAAGAATTTGGGTTTATTGCAGTTTCTATAGGGGAAGGATTAAATGAAATCTTCAGAGAATTAGGTGTTGATTATATCATTGAAGGTGGTCAGACTATGAACCCAAGTACAGATGATATGTTAAATGCTATTGATGAAGTAAACGCAAAACACGTATATATTTTCCCTAACAACAAGAATATTACTTTGGCTGCAAATCAGGCAAAATCATTAGTTAAGGATAAAGAAGTAATTGTGATTCCAACCAAAACGGTTCCACAGGGAATTACAGCCATTATCAATTTTGTTCCTGATATGTCTGCAGAAGAAAATGAAGAAGCGATGCTTGAAGCAATCCAATACGTGAAGACCGGACAGGTAACATACGCAGTTCGTGATACACACATTGATGATAAAGAAATTCACAAAGATGATATCATGGGCATTGGTGATTCGGGTATTCTTTCTGTTGGTAAGGATATTGCGGAAACAACAAAAGAAATGCTTGCACAACTGGTAGACGATGAATCAGCTATGATTAGTATTTATTATGGTGCTGATGTTTCTGAAGAAGATGCAGAGAACTTAACTGCTGAAATTGAAGAAATATATCCGGATGTTGACGTTGATACACATTTGGGTGGACAGCCGATTTATTACTATGTGATTGCAGTAGAATAAGAGAAATTAAAGAGAGTTCGTGCGCGAACTCTCTTTTGTGAATACAGGAGTATTAAATGAACGAACATTCCAGAATACGCGATTTAAAAGGTGTTGGCGAAAAGTCGGAAAAATTATTTCAAAAACTGAATATCAATACAGTCGGAGATTTGGTTCATTTCTATCCTAGAAGTTATGATATTTATGAAAAAACCAGGCCGATAAGTGAAGTGACAGAAGGTGAGATGGCAACTGTTACCGGAACAATATACGGGAAAGTACAAGTAAACAATGCAAAGAACCTTCAAATTACCTCTATCCACGTGAAGGATTTGACAGGTGTGATAAAAGCTACTTGGTTTCGGATGCCTTTTTTAAAAAACACACTTGGACGAGGCGGAGTCATTACTTTGCGTGGGCGTATCGTGAATCGTAGAGGGTCGCTATGTATGGAACAGCCGGAGATTTTCTTTCCAAGTGCAAAATACAATGAAAAAGAAGATACCATGCAGCCGATTTATCCACTGACAAATGGCTTGACAAACAACATGATGATGAAGGCTGTGAAACAGGCGTTAGAGTATTTGGATTTAAAAAGAGAATTTTTGCCTACAAGTATTCGCCTGGAGCATCATTTGGCAGAGTATAATTTTGCCATACGGCAGATTCATTTCCCAAAGGATAAGGATTCCTTCTTTAAAGCAAGGGAACGGCTTGTATTTGAAGAATTCCTGATATTTATATTGGCGCTTCGTCAAATGAAGGAAACCAATGAAAAGACAAGAAATGCATTTGCATTTCCTAAAATAGAGATGGTGGAACAGTTGATAAATCAGCTTCCGTATGAACTGACAAAAGCGCAAAAAAAAGTATGGCAGGAGATTCTTGCAGATATGCAGGGTGAACGCGTAATGTCTCGTTTGGTACAGGGTGATGTTGGTTCCGGAAAAACAATTATTGCATTGTTGGGATTGGCTCTTGCTGGGGTGAATGGATATCAGGGTGCAATGATGGCGCCGACAGAAGTTCTTGCAAAACAGCACTACGCATCCATTACAGAATTGTTTGAACAGTATCAGATACCATTGAAAGTGGAATTGCTTACCGGTTCCATGACTGCGAAGGAAAAACGAGAAGCATACGAGAGGATTGCGTCTGGAGAGGCAGATATTATTGTCGGCACACATGCATTAATTCAAGATAAAGTACAGTATAAGAACCTTGCACTAGTTGTGACAGATGAACAGCATCGATTTGGGGTAAAACAGCGTGAAAAGTTGGCAGAAAAGGGACAGACACCTCATATCTTAGTTATGAGTGCAACGCCGATTCCGAGAACCTTAGCGATTATTTTATACGGTGACTTGGACATATCTGTAATTGATGAACTTCCGGCAAATCGATTGCCTATAAAAAACTGTGTAGTTGATACTTCCTATCGAAATACTGCCTACACATTTATGAAGAAACAGGTTGCAGAAGGCAGACAATGCTATGTTATTTGTCCTATGGTGGAAGAAAGTGAATTCCTAGAGGCTGAAAACGTGGTTGATTATGCGAGAATGCTTCAGGAAGAACTAGGAAACAGTATTAAAGTAGGTTATCTTCACGGGAAAATGAAACAGGCTGAAAAAGATGATATTATGGAGCGATTTGGAAACAATGAAATCCAGGTACTTGTATCTACAACTGTTATTGAAGTTGGTATTAATGTACCAAATGCAACGGTGATGATGGTTGAAAATGCAGAACGATTTGGTCTTGCTCAGTTGCATCAGCTTCGTGGTCGTGTTGGCCGAGGAAAACATCAGTCGTATTGTATTTTTATGAGTGGTTCCAAGACAAATGATACAAAAGAAAGGTTATCGATTTTAAATCAGTCAAATGATGGCTTTTACATAGCAAGTGAAGATTTAAAACTACGTGGTCCGGGAGATTTGTTTGGAATCAGACAAAGCGGAGTTTTGGATTTTAAATTGGCAGATGTTTTTCAAGATGCGAAGGTATTACAGCGTGCCAGCGAGGCTGCAACTCAATTAATAAAACGCGACCCATGTTTAGAGTTGGAAGAAAATCGGAACTTAAAAAATTACTTGAATTTTTATATGAAAGAAGGAATGTTAGAGACGACTTTGTAAGCTTTCAAAAAATGGTAAAAGATGAAACAACTTCTAGTGTATCTTTTTAATTTCCTCACATACTAAGGTTGTAACATAAAGTTACGAAAAAGTAATCTAAAGAATGAGGAGGAAACGAATATGTCAAGTCGTTCATCAAACAGAGCAGCAGTTCCAGAAGCAAAAGCTGCATTAGACAAATTTAAATATGAAGTAGCAAGTGAACTTGGAGTACCTTTAAAAGAAGGTTACAACGGAGATTTAACTTCTAGACAGAACGGTTCAGTTGGCGGTTATATGGTTAAGAAAATGATCGAACAACAAGAAAGACAAATGTCTGGTAAATAATCGAAGAGATTAGATAAGAGTAAGAAAAGAGTGTAACTCGAAAGGATTGCACTCTTTTTTCGGTTTCTTGACAAGATAATTCCTTCTTTGTATAATTTACAAGAAGTCTTATGGGAGGCATTGACTATGCGTGTAATTGCAGGAACTGCGAAACGATTACAACTGAAGACCGTTGAAGGAATGGAAACCAGACCGACTACAGACCGAATCAAGGAAACATTGTTTAACATGATTTCGGCATACATTGCAGATTCTAATTTCCTTGATTTATTTAGTGGAAGTGGGGCAATTGGAATTGAGGCTTTGAGTCGTGGTGCTGCATGTGCTGTGTTTGTTGAACAGAGCAAGCAAGCCATGGGGTGTATCAAAGACAATTTAAAGTACACCAAATTGATTGATAGAGCTGAACTTTATGAAACAGATGTTATTAATGCACTAAGTCGACTGGAAGGGAAGCGAACTTTTGATTATATTTTCATGGATCCACCGTATAATCAGCTTCATGAGAAAAGAGTTCTTGAATATTTAAGTGGTTCAATGTTGTTATCTGATGATGGTATTATTATTGTGGAAGCGTCTTTAGACACAGATTTTTCATATGTTACTGAATTGGGGTTTGCATTTATTAAAGAAAAAGAGTATAAAACAAATAAACACATTTTCTTGGAAAAGGAGGCGTAGAATTTTATGTTAAGAGCAATCTATCCGGGCAGTTTTGACCCTGTTACATACGGTCATTTAGATATTATTGAGCGTGCTGCACGCATTTCTGATGAATTAATTGTAGGTGTATTGCAAAATAAAGCAAAAACGCCGTTGTTTTCTGTCGAAGAACGTGTTACAATATTATCCGAAGTCACAAAAAATCTAAAAAATGTGAGAATTATTCCATTTGAAGGTTTACTAATTGATTTTGCGAAACAAATGGATGCAAAGGTAATTGTAAGAGGCTTACGTGCAATTACCGACTTTGAATACGAATTACAAATGTCGCAGACGAACCGCAAACTGGATGCTGATGTAGAAACATTATTTTTAACAACTAGTCTTGATTATTCGTACCTTAGTTCTACAACAGTAAAAGAGGTCGCAAGTTTTGGCGGCGATATTACACAGTTTGTACCAGAAGTTGTGGCGAAGAAAGTAACAGAAAAGATAAAGGAAAGAAGGAGTAAATAAAATGAGTAGCCGTATTGAACAAATTATTGAAGAAATCGAAGAATACATTGACAGTTGTAAATTCCAACCACTGTCTACAACTAAGATTATTGTAAACAAAGACCAGATGGATGAATTATTACGTGAATTACGTATGAAGACTCCGGATGAAATCAAACGTTATCAGAAAATCATTGCTAACAAGGATGCTATCTTAGCTGATGCTCAAGCAAAGGCAGAGAGCATGATTCAAGAAGCTCAGATTACAACAAAAGAGTTAGTAAGCGAGCATGAAATTATGCAACGCGCATATGCACAGGCAAATGATATTGTATTAGCAGCAACAGAACAAGCACAACAAATCTTAGATAATGCTACAAACGATGCAAACGATATCCGCATTGGTGCTATGCAGTACACAAA
>JAZRPT010000031.1:0-4318 GCA_045649385.1 Faecalimonas sp.
GGTAACCATTTACAAAAATGTAAAAAATGAATGTGTTGGATTTAAAGTGTTTGACCACGCTGAGTTCGATGAGGAAGGCAGTGACATTGTATGTGCTGCAATTTCAATTCTCGTGATTAATACCATAAATGCGATTGAACAATTTACGGACGTAAGGTTTTCGCAAATGGTGAATGAAGAAGAAGCAACCATCGAATTTCAAGTAGAAGAAACCACAAAAGAGACAACACTGTTGTTAGAAACAATGGTTCTGGGCTTACAGACATTGGAAGACAACGAAGAATACACAGAATATATCGATTTAATATTTGAGGAGGTGTAAACACCATGATGAAATTAAACCTTCAATTTTTCGCTCATAAAAAAGGGGTTGGTTCTACAAAGAACGGTAGAGACTCTGAATCTAAGAGATTAGGTGCGAAAAGAGCTGACGGACAATTTGTAAAAGCTGGAAATATCCTTTATAGACAACGTGGAACTAAGATTCACCCAGGTATCAACGTAGGTCGTGGCGGTGACGATACTTTATTCGCTTTAGTTGACGGTGTTGTTAGATTCGAAAGAAAAGGTAGAGATAAGAAACAAGTTTCTATCTACCCAGTAGCAGAATAAGAATCTATAAGAAGGCTTCAAATCAATCGGTTTGAAGCCTTGTTTTTTGTCAAAAATTTATATATACTAGATAATAACTAAAAAACTGTAAGTAGGTGAAACAATGTTTGCAGACAGAGCTAAAATTTATATTAGATCAGGAAAAGGCGGAGACGGTCATGTAAGTTTTCGCAGAGAGTTATATGTTCCGAACGGTGGACCGGACGGTGGCGACGGTGGTCGTGGCGGAGATGTGATTTTCGAAGTTGATAAAGGCTTAAATACATTAGTGGATTATAGACATAAGAGAAAATTTGTTGCGAAAGATGGCGAATCCGGTGGCAAAAGAAAATGTCATGGCGCTGATGCGGATGATATTATTTTAAAAGTACCGGAGGGAACGGTTATAAAAGAGGCTGAGACAGGAAAAGTCATTGCCGATATGTCTGGTGATAATAACAGACAGGTGATTTTAAAAGGTGGCAGAGGCGGTCTTGGTAATCAACATTTTGCGACTGCGACAATGCAGATTCCAAAGTACGCACAACCGGGACAGGCAGCTCAAGAATTAGAGGTATTATTGGAGTTAAAAGTGATTGCAGATGTGGGACTTGTAGGCTTCCCAAATGTAGGAAAATCCACATTGCTTTCGCGTGTGACAAATGCGAATCCGAAGATTGCAAATTATCATTTTACGACTTTAAATCCAAATCTCGGTGTGGTTGACTTGGAAGGCAGTGAAGGCTTTGTCATTGCGGATATTCCGGGATTGATAGAGGGTGCTTCGCAAGGCGTTGGTCTTGGACATGAATTTTTGCGTCATATAGAACGTACTAAGATGATGATTCATGTGGTAGACGCAGCTTCATCAGAAGGTCGTGACCCGATTGAAGATATTTATGCAATTAATGCAGAGTTGAAAGCGTATAATGAAGAAATTGCAACGCGTCCACAAGTTATTGCGGCAAATAAAACGGATTTAATTTACGCAGGCGATGAAGATCCTGTAGAGAAAATTCGCGCAGAATTTGAGCCTCAGGGAATCAAAGTATTTGCAATTTCCGGTGTTTCGGGTGAAGGAATCAAGGAGTTGTTATATTATGTAAATGAACAATTAAAGACTCTTGACCAGACACCGATTGTATTTGAACAAGAATACTTCCCGGAAAACGAACTGATTCATGTAGATTTGCCATATACGGTAGAAGTGGATGAAGACGGTATGTATGTAGTGGAAGGTCCGAAGATTGAAAAGATGCTTGGATACACGAATCTGGATTCAGAAAAAGGCTTTGCATTCTTCCAGACATTCTTGAAAGAAACAGGTATTTTGGATGAATTGGAAGCAGCCGGCATTCAGGAAGGCGATACTGTCCGTATGTATGGCTTGCAATTTGATTATTACAAATAAGAACTACAGATAGAGAAGGAGAGATACAATGAACTCAAAACAAAGAGCTTATTTAAGAAGCCTCGCCATGACAATGGAACCGATTTTCCAGATTGGGAAATCCAGTTTAACACCGGAATTCACATCTGCAATCAGTGAAGCTTTGGAGGCGAGAGAACTGATTAAAATTAGTGTGTTGCAGAACTGCATGGATGACCCGAAGGAGCTTGCGGTGGTTCTGGCAGAACGTACACGTTCGGAAGTAGTACAAGTTGTGGGTAAAAAAATCACACTGTATAAAGAAGGAAAAGACGAGAAAAAGAAAATCGTGTTACCGGAGAAAAAATAATGAAAATTGGAATTATGGGTGGAACCTTTGACCCGATTCATAATGGCCATGTAATGCTTGGCGAATACGCAAAAGAATTGTTTGATTTAGATGTTGTTTGGTTTATGCCAAATGGAAATCCACCACACAAGATGAATGAGGAAATAGAATCACAAACGAAACATCGTGTGGAAATGGTTCGTAGGGCTATTGCAGATAATGATGAATTCGTATTACAACTTTATGAGGTTGAACGTAAAGAGGTTAATTATTCTTATTTGACAATGGAGCATTTTAGGGAAATGTATCCGGAAGATGAATTTTATTTCATTATTGGAGCAGATTCTTTATTTGCACTAGAGAACTGGGTACATCCGGAAAAACTTGTGAAAACTTGTGTGATTCTTGCGGCGTATCGAGATGACAAGAATACAGATGAAATGATGACAAAGATATCATATCTGAATCAAAAATATGGCGCAGATATCCGCTTATTAAAAAATCCAAATGTTGATATTTCATCAACGGAAATACGTCAAAAATTAAAAAGCGGATTGCCGGTACAGGATATGATCCCGGAATCTGTCTATCAATATATCCAAGAGCATGATTTGTTCAAAGACGACTTGGGTGTAATGAGAGAAAAAGTTCGTAACAATCAAAAGGATTCACGTTTTACACACACCCTTGGAGTTGTAGATACGGCAGTACAATTAGCTAGGCGATATCAGGAAGATGTTAAGAAGACAGAGATTGCTGCTTTGTTGCACGATTGCGCAAAGGAAATTTATCCAGGACTTCAGCATGCGCCAAAAGGTGCAGAACTTGCAAAAACAGAATATGGAATTGAAGATGATGAAATTCTAGATGCCATTCGATGGCACACAACAGGTCGTCCTGAAATGACCAAATTAGATAAAATTATCTATATTGCTGATTATATTGAACCAAATCGCAATCAGGCACCGAATTTGGACGAAATAAGGCATTTGGCAATGTTCGACCTAGATGAATGCCTATATACCATTTTAAAGGCCACATTGACGTATTTAGAGGCAAATAAAGACGTCATCGATCCCATGACTAAACAGACATATTTGTATTATAAAAAAATTTTGAACAAATAAAAGGAGTAAACTTATGGAACAATCAATAAAAATGGCGAAATTAGCTTACGAAGCTTTAGATGAAAAATTAGGAGAAGATATTAAAGTAATCGATATCTCAGGAATCTCAGTGCTTGCCGATTATTTCATCATTGCAAATGGTTCTAATGAGAGTCAGGTGCGTGCCTTGGTTGAAAATGTAGAAGAGAAGCTTTCAAAAGAAGGATTCGAACCAAAACAGCGAGAAGGCTATGGCCTTGGAAACTGGGTGTTGCTAGACTTTGGAAACATCATTGTGCATGTATTTGATAAAGAAAACCGTTTGTTCTATGATTTGGAACGAATCTGGAGAGATGGAAAGTATATGGATGTAGAAAATTTATAATCAGATTTAAGGGAAGTGCAGTAATGCACTTCTTTTTTTGCATTTTCAATATTTTACTTAAATTTCACACAACTTGTATTTTTCATTTCACATTGCAGTTTTAGAATAATAAGTGTAGCAAGGAAAAAGAAAATAGAAATTAGACAAAAGGAGATGTTAAAAAATGAAAAAGATTATAGCAGTATTGATGGTTACAGTTTTAACAATGGGTGTGATGGTTGGCTGCGGTAGCCCAACAAAACAAACAAAGAGTTCCGTTAGTACAGATGGTTCAACTTCAATGAGTAAGGTGATTGAATCTTTGAGTGAAGCATATGGAGAAGAAACAGGAGTAGAAGTTACATATAACGCTACTGGATCCGGTGCAGGTATTGAATCAGTGCTTGCGGGCCGTTGTGATATCGGTCTTGCAAGTAGAGATTTGAAAGATGAAGAAAAGGAAAAAGGTCTTGAGGGAACAGTTCTTGCTTATGATGGTATTGCAATTATTGTTCATCCAGAAAATCCGGTTTCTGACT
>JAZRPT010000032.1:0-9718 GCA_045649385.1 Faecalimonas sp.
GAATCACAACCTTCGTCGAAGCTCCTGCTCCTACTGCTATAATCGATTGTTTTTCCTCCATAATAAGTATATTGTATATTCCGGCTTTGTCAACCTTTGCATAGCCAACATTTTCAAAATTTCCCGCAATATTTTTCTGTCGATACAAATAATAAGGCTCCAAATTCATCTGTTTCGCGTAATTGCTCGCAAGTTCAATCATCTGCGATAGTGTACTGGCGGTTTCTGCCTCGCTGTTTTTCGTTAGTTCACCGCGTTCCTGTGCCTGTTTTTGCTCTTGCGTCATTCGTGATGCACGCTTCATTGCCAGTGCATGAACTGTCAAACTATCCGGTGCCATTCCCTTTATTTGCTCCAAGGTATCCCGCATGTCCTCTACCGTCTCATCCGGCAAACCTGCAATTAAATCCATATTAATATTGTCAAATCCAATTTCTCTTGCCATAGCATACACACGTCTGATATCTTCTACCGTATGTCTTCTTCCAATGACATCTAATGTCTTCTGCTGCATGGTCTGAGGGTTAATGGAAATTCTTCCAATGTTGTGCGCCTTTAACACTTCTAATTTTTTCTGTGTAATGCTATCCGGTCTTCCTGCCTCTACTGTGATTTCTTTTAAATCTGCGTAAGAAAAATGTGTTTCAAGGTGCGTCAGCAGTCGGTCTAACTGCTCTGGCTCCAAGGTGGTCGGAGTCCCTCCGCCTATATAGATTGTATTCAACTTCTTGTTTTTTGATTTGTCAGCTATAAATGTTAGTTCCTTGCAAACTGCATCTAAATAATCATCTACACATTCTTTCCACGCTGCAATCGGATAAGAGGTAAAGGAACAGTACGAACAGGTTGTAGGGCAAAACGGGATGCCAACATATAGACTATATCCGTCTTTATAGTCTAGTTGTTCCAAAAGTTCTTTTTCTTTTTTTGCTACCGCCAGACCCAAATGTGCCTTTTCATCCGTTACATGATAATTCTCCTGCATCCATGTCATAACTTCTTCGTCTGTCATGCCACTTTCAATTAGATTCATCATCGGTTTTGTTGGACGAACCCCTGTCATAATTCCCCAGGCAAGTTCTTTCCCCGTCACTTCCGATAACCAGGCATAAACTTTCAGATTGACATAACGCTTTCTTAATTTGCGGTCTTCAACCCCTGACAATTCATCTGCATTTATCGCAAATTGAATTGGTTTACCAGCACAATCTATCATTGTAATTGATACAACTTGTGTACCTTCCTTATCTACTTTTTGCTCAATCTCTACTCCCGGACAAAATGCCTTGCTAATGTGGTACATATCATAGGCAAACATCTCGTCGTTCACTTGAATTTTTATCATTTTAAACCTCATTTAACGCACAAAAGGATTGTACATTTTCTCATCTGCAATGCATGTCAAATCATTATGTCCCGGATATACCATCACATCATCCGGCAGACAGAATAATTTTTCCTTAATGGAACGCACCAGTGTTGACATGCTTCCGGTTGGAAAGTCACTTCTTCCAACACTTTGATAAAACAAGGTGTCTCCACTGATTAAGACTCCTTCTGTCTCCTCATAATAGCAGCATCCCCCTGCTGTATGTCCTGGTGTATGAATTACCTGAAACTGGAAGCCTGCAAGTTCTAAGATTTGCTCGTCCTGCAAGCACTCTACCTTGTGGTAAGAATAACTTGCTCCAAACACTCCTGACAGATTAAGCCTCGGGTCCTCTAAGATTTGCTTTTCTTCTTCATGCAAATATACAGGAATCTCAAACTCCTTCACCCATCCGTCAAGTCCCATCACATGATCAAAATGTGCATGGGTTAAAAGAATCGCTTTTGGAGTATAGCCGTTTGATTTCACATGACTTACCAGATAGTCCGGACAAGTCGCCGGGTCTACAATGACAAATTCCTTTGTCTCTTCATTTATGATAAAATAACAATTGGTCCCCATGGAACCTAGTACAAATTTTTCTATTTTCATGATATGTTCCTTATCCAGTTTTTTCATTATTTAAGTTATTATAGCGTAATCCCTGTTGTTAAACAAAATTCAAACATTGTATTTACAACGCTTTTACGGTGTAAAATCAAAAAATTAGGTCCAGCATGCCACAAATCATGCATAGACCTAAATTTTCCTAATCATCTACAACAAAATACCAAACATTTATAAAAATTATCCCGTTGTACGTTCAATATCAATCACGCCCGGTATTTGACGAAGTTTCTCAATCACATGATTGAGTTCATCACGTCCGGTTATCACAAAACTGATATCAAATGTAACAACATCCTGCTTACTTGTATGTGTATTGATAGAATTAATATCTATCTTGTTCTCGGTGTATACCTTAGAGACTTCCATCAGCAAGCCTTGACGATTGTTTGCATAAATCTTTATGCTCGACAAGTAATGACCTACTTCTTCTGTAATGCTTGCTTCCCACTCTGCATCAATGAGACGAATCCGCTCTGTTTCTGAAAGATTCAAAATATTGACGCAATCGGTTCTATGAATGGACATACCACGTCCACGTGTTACAAAACCAACAATCTCATCACCCGGAACAGGACTACAGCAACGTGAGAAACGAACTGCCATATCATCGATACCTTTCACCACAATTCCACTCTTTGACTTGGCTACATGTGCTTTGTTCTTGGTAGCTTCATTCACGCGTTCGATGATGCTCTCATCCGTAATCACTTCTTTATGATCTTTGGTGTATTCTTCTAATAATCGATTAATTACCTGACCTTCTTTTAAACCGCCATGACCAACTGTTGCAAGAATGCCTTCCCATTCTTTGAATCCATACTTCGCCTGCACAACCTGCATATATTTTGGCTTTGTCAGGTCGCTATATACCAACGCCTTGGTCTTACAGTATTGCTGCAAAAGTTCTTTTCCGCGCAAGATATTTTCTTCTTTGAATTCTTTCTTAAACCACTGATTAATCTTGTTGCGGGCCTGAGTACTCTTAACAATATTCAACCAATCTCGGCTAGGTCCCCTTGAATTCTGAGATGTCAGGATTTCAATTCTGTCCCCGTTTTGAATCTGGTAATCAATGTTTACTAATTTCCCATTTACACGAGCACCCACCATCTTATTTCCGACAGCACTGTGAATGGAATACGCAAAATCGACCGGCGTTGAACCATTTGGAAGGTTCTTTACATCTCCATTCGGCGTGAAACAATACACGTCTTCTGCAAATAAATCTAAACCGCCCTTTAACAAACTTAAGAATTCACGATTATCCGTATCCTGCTGCCACTCCAAAATCTGACGAAGCCAAGATAATTTTTCTTCTTCCTGTGCTTCTACATTTTTCTTTCCATCATTTGACTCTTTGTATTTCCAGTGGGCTGCGATACCGTACTCAGCCGTCTTATGCATCTCTGCGGTACGAATCTGAATCTCAAACGGCTGGCCTGCCGAACTCATAAGCGTTGTATGCAAAGACTGATACATATTTGGCTTAGGCATGGCGATATAATCCTTGAAACGTCCTGGAATTGGAGTATACATTTCATGGATAACTCCCAGCGCTGCATAGCAATCTTTTACAGAATCTACAATAATGCGAACTGCAAATAAATCATAAATCTGGTCTACCGTTTTATCTTGGTTGACCATTTTTTTATAAATACTAAAGAAATGTTTTACTCTGCCTTTTACCTCTGCTTTGATGTGGGCATCCTCCATATGCTTAGAAACCTCTGCCACAATCTGAGCCACAAACAACTCTCGTTCCGTTGCTCTTGCATTAATCTGACTTACCAAGTCATCAAACACTTCCGGTTTTGTATATTTTAGGGCAAGGTCATCCAACTCTGTCTTTAGTTTTGAAATACCCAAACGTTGTGCCAAAGGTGCATATATATCTAATGTCTCCTTTGCTTTTTCAATTTGTTTCTCCGGTCGCATGAACTGCAAGGTTCTCATGTTATGTAAACGGTCAGCAAGTTTAATTAAGATAACACGTATATCCTTTGCCATTGCAAGAAACATCTTACGCAGATTTTCCGCCTGCACTTCCAACTTGTCTGAAGAATAAGATAACTGTCCTAACTTTGTTACGCCGTCAACCAGAAGTGCAACTTCTTTCCCAAAAGTCTCCGTTATTTCTTCTTCGGTCATAACGGTATCTTCCACAACATCATGCAAGACACCTGCAACTATTGTTTCTTTATCAAGTTCCAAGTCAGCAAGAATAATACCCACCCACAACGGATGAATAATATACGGTTCGCCGGATTTTCTACACTGTCCTTCATGGGCATGATAAGCAATATCAAACGCCTTTTCAATCATAGAAATGTCGTCAGACGGATGATATTTACGAACTCGACTTATTAATTTGTCATACAATTCCTTTGGTTCTTGGTAATGTTCCGGTGCTTTCACCGCATGTCCATCGACAATTTCAAGACCACTATATGGATTTTCCAAAACCTTCGTATCAGACATCTGTATGCCCCCTCTGGTGCCTTATTTTCCCGGATAAGCAATCACTGTTTCCACATCATATCCTTCTAATTTCTTTCTTCCTTCAAGCCCCTCTAACTCCATCAAGAAGACCGTCTTTACAACTTCTCCACCCAAGCGTTCGATTAATTTAATAATTGCTTCGATGGTTCCGCCTGTTGCCATCAAGTCATCAATGATAACTACCTTCTGTCCAGGCTTAATTGAATCCTTGTGCATCTCAATTACTGCACTTCCGTATTCCAAATCATATTCTATTTCAACCGTTTCGCATGGGAGTTTCCCTTTTTTACGAACCGGTATAAATGCTTTATTTAAATTATATGCAATCGGAACACCAAAGATAAATCCGCGTGACTCCGGTCCTACAACCACATCAAAGTCTACATCTTTCAGTTTCTCCTGCATCAAATCAATTGCCAAATGCAAACCCTCTGCATCTTCCAAAATACTAGTTACATCTCTGAAAATAATTCCTTCTTCCGGAAAATCAGGTATACTTCTTACATATTCTTCAATAGATTTTTTCATATTCGTCACTCCTGAATTAAAAAATATACGATATTATATCATTTTCTTGTCGAATTTTCAAACTTTTTTAGTCCTGTTATCGAAAACTTTGCACTACAATTTGCAGATTCTTTCTGCCTTGATATTCATTTATGGTCGGATAATAGGTAAACGCTGCTTTTTGGTCCTTTCTTACATCATAATATGCAAGAAATGCGGCAGTGTCACCAAAATAGGTGGCATCCATCATCCTACCACTACTATCTTTTACACGCATTTTCAATACATTCTGATTCTTGCCAAAAACTTGTGTGTTTATGATATCCAAATCTTTTTCCACAAAAAGCGGTTTTATGTTTCCTTTTCCAAATGGTTCTAATAATTCCAACTGTTCAACAAGTTCTTCACTGACGTAAGCAAATGGAAGTTGCATATCAATAGATACCTTCGGTGTCAAATCATCCTCTGAAAGTTCCGCATTTTGATTCAATGTTCTGCGTAATCCTTCCAGATTGTGCTTTTCCAATGATAATCCTGCCGCCAGCTTATGTCCCCCAAACTTTGTTAGTAAGTGTTTACATTTATTTAACTCCTCATACATATGAAAAGCATCTATAGACCGTCCGGAGCCTTTGATTCCTTCTTCGGCATTTGTCAGAATAAATGTTGGCTTGTAATATCGTTCGCGAATTCTTCCCGCCACAATTCCAGCCAGGCTTTCATGACAATCCGGCAAATAAATCACTAATACATTGTCCTGTTTCAGTTCGGTTTCTTCTACTTGATGAATGGCTTCTTCCACAGCCACAGCCGTCATGTCTTTTCGATTGTCATTAAGCGCTTTCAAATCACCTGCCAGAATATCTGCTTCTTTTTTATTCTTCGCACACAAAAGTTCCAGTGCTCGTTTTGCTGTATCCAATCGACCACTGGCGTTCAAACATGGGCCAATTACAAATCCGATATGATATGCACTCAGCCTTTGCACATCCACTTTGGTACACTCCAGCAGTGCCTTCAAGCCAAGATTCTGTGTACACTTTAACATTTCCAGTCCTTGTTTTACAAAAATGCGATTCTCTCCCACAAGGTCCATTACATCGCCTACTGTCGCAATTGCAACATTTTCCATTAGATAATCTACATCTTCCACATCTCTGCCTGATGTTTCAAATATCGCTTCAATCACTTTATAAGCCACAGCCGCACCGCATAGCTCTTTGAATGGATAAATGCAATCTTCCCTCTTTGGGTCTATTACCGCATCTGCCGGCGGTAGAATGTATCTTCTTTTATCTTCTACTTCTTCGTATGGCACTTCATGATGGTCGGTTACAACAATCGTCATACCCAGACGTTTTCCATAGGCAATCTCCTCGTATGCTGCAATCCCATTGTCACAGGTAATAATGGTATCCACATTTTCTTCATAAGCATGGTCAATGAGGTTCTTATTCAATCCATAACCATCTTTCATTCTGTCAGGAATATCAATATCCACATCTGCCCCAAGTGCACGTAGTCCTTCCAATAAAATATAGGTAGCATTGATACCATCAATATCATAATCACCGATTACACGGATTTTTCTGCCTTCCTGTATCTTTTCAAGTAATATATCAACGGCTCTATCCATATCCTTCATTAACATGCCGTCGTGCAAATCACCTATGGTCCCATTCAAATAAAAATCTATATTTTCATCACCAATGATATCTCGATTTCGAATCAACCTGGCAATGATAGGATTTACTTCAAATTTGTCTGCAATTTTCTGAAAATCTGCACCCTTGCGCATAACAACCCATTTTTCCATAGTACACCTCTGAAATACGCTTTCTTTTGTTATAAAGCCATAATAATAGGGATAGAAGATATCTCCTACCCCTCTTATTATGACTTTCATTTTGCATTCTGTAAAGTAATTTCACTTAAAATCATGACAACATTCCACCTAACGTGCCACCGCCTACACAGAGGATAATCGTTGATATGGTATTTAGGCCATTTGTATTAAATTCTCTATAAACACCATATGATATGGCAAACAATAACAATACATAGATTGTTCCAATCACCATTCCCCATAAAAACTTTTTTATTTCCGTCAGCTTTCCAATAATAAAGCCACCCATAAACGTTGATATGATATAGATAGAAACGATTCCACCCACTACAATCTGCTCGTCCAATTTAAATTTGTATACAAGAAAAGTCAAAACAAGCAGTAAAATACCTGTTATGATATAAGATGCCAAAAGTGATTTCAGCACCCACATAACTTTTCTTCCTATCTCTTTTTTTCTCATAAAAACTCCCTCCTTCTCTACCACAATGTATGAGAAAGAGGGACAAATTATGCTTACTGTTCCATTTGTCTTCCCAAGAAATTAGATGCACAAGTAACGACCTTTTGCTCCATTTCTCCTAATTTTTTCTTATCTTGCTTTTCTAACAAAATAACCGAACCCAATACATCTCCCTCGCAGATAACCGGATTGATGATTTGACCATAAAAGTCATTCTGCGTTTCTTCTGTCACCGGAACAAACTTCTTTTCGCCTTGGTATGCAAGAATTTGTTCTCGGTCTGCTATCGCACTTTCCAAGCGTTTACTGATGTATTTATCTTGTAACTCTTTTTTACCATAACCTGCTGCTGCAATCACTTGGTCATGGTCTGTGATACATATGGTAGTTCCAAGTGTATTTGCAAGACTTTCTGCATAATCTTTTGCAAAATGGGAAAGTTCTCCTATAGGTGAATATTTTTTTAGGATGATTTCACCTTGTCTGTCTGTGAAGATTTCAAGGGAATCTCCTTCACGGATGCGAAGGGTTCTTCTAATTTCTTTTGGGATAACAACACGTCCCAAATCGTCTATGCGGCGTACAATACCTGTTGCTTTCATATATACATTTCTCCTTAATTTACAAATTGTGTTGTTAGTATTTGTAAACAAGAGAAAATTATACTAAGTGCTTTTGAAATTCAAGCGGAAGTTCCCCTATTCGTAAAGTTTTCCACCATATGATTATATTCCTCATCCATTAAACTGGAATGAACAAGAAAATCAGCAGTTGAAATGTTATTTGCAATTGGAATGTCATATACCTGTGCAATACGCAGAAGAGCCTTTACATCCGGGTCATGCGGTTGTGCGGCAAGTGGGTCAGAAAAGAAAATAACCATATCGATACTACCTTCCACTATCTTTGCACCAATCTGCTGGTCTCCGCCCAACGGTCCGCTGTTATATCCCTTCACTCTTAATCCAACTTTATCAGTTATCATTCTTGCTGTCGTCCCTGTTCCACATAGAATGTGCTGATTGAGAATATCCTTGTTCTTCTCACACCATTGAAGCATTTCCCGTTTCTTTCCGTCATGGGCAATAAGTGCAATATTCTTTTGTTTTTTAATAGTCATATTAATATAGTCAGTCATTGTATAATCCTTCCTTATGCATTATGTGGGTTAACCGCATGTATTTTATTCCTGTATTCCCTCGGTGTCATCTTATATCTGTCTTTGAATACTCGATTAAATGTACGTTGACTCTCAAATCCTGCATCTAAACCAATATTTGTAATAGAATCCTTTTTGCTTTCCAAAAGTGCAACCACATGATTCAGTCGAACGTCATTTACATACTTGTTAAAATTACAGTGAAAAGTTTTTGCAAACAGTCGTGATAGCACATATTTACTCACACACAAATCATACGCCATCTGATCCAAACTGATTTCTTCATTAAAGTTCTTTGCCACATATTCCACAGCTTTGTATATCAAATCGTCTCCGCCTATAGCCTCTTTCTCTACCATTTTCATATCCGAAAAGACATGCGCGAGAATAACCTGCATATATGCCTGTATCAGCATGTTGTTACAATCTTTTAGATTCACGAATGCTTTAACTGAATTTATGACGTCTACATGCAAATGTTCCTTGCTTATAATAGGATATTCCGGACTATATTTTTGCAGATTGTCATAATAATTGTTCGATAAAGAAGGTTCTAAGAACAGATAGATTGCTCTGTTTTTTCCTGAATCAAACACTTGATAGTGGTGTATTACATTAGGAAAGACAATTGCAAAATCTCCCTTTTCCATATGATATAATTCCTGTCCGACCCCTACTTCAACTGTTCCATCTGTGACATAAATAATCTCTATCGCCTCATGCATATGGGGTGGAACATGTACTGACTTTTTCCACTCCACTGAAACTCCTTCATTTCTTTTTTCATAAGTCAACTGCACAGCATCATCTCCTATTCATTCTTGCCGTTTCAATTTAACAAATAGTGAAAGAAAATTTAATATCTTCTTCTGCGTTAATGTGGTATGCATCTTCTACGTCACTACCCCAACTGTCAATTCCACCAACACCTCTTACCGCTCCATAGATACATAATACTGTTCTTCTTGCTGGAGGTAATTCTTCGTGGTGTGTTGCATTTTCAATTTCACTTGCTGTATAAGGCAAGCAAGAAAAAGCAAATGCATCTTCATCCTTTTCAATTCTAAGAACTTGAGCCGGACAATCGGTTCTACTATTATTAAGACTCGTATGTCTTGTCAATTCAAGCCAATTTGTCCCCATTCTCATTCCGCATTCTTGTGGTACAAGATATGGTGTCAGGCTAAGGTCGTCTATTTCATATACGCCTTCTTCTGCGCCTGCCATTCGATCCGGGTAAGTTTC
>JAZRPT010000033.1:0-1532 GCA_045649385.1 Faecalimonas sp.
ACAAGTTGCAACACAATACTGTGACCTTGCAGGAAACATTACGATGGATGAAGAATGGAATCCAAACGGTTCCTTTAGAGCAATTGAAGGTATCACAAGTCCAGACGGACGTGTACTTGGTAAGATGGCTCACTCAGAACGCCGTGGTGATTCAGTAGCAATCAATATCTACGGAGAACAAGATTTGAAGATTTTCGAATCTGGTGTTGAATATTTCAAATAGGATGATAAAGGAAAAACTGTCCAAAGTTGTTTGGGCAGTTTTTTTGTATCTTTTGCATATTTCCATAACTTGTACATATATTGTCTAAAGAGGTGAGGACATGAAGTACAAGCAGATTATGAATATACTTCCAAGTGAAGTAAAACATGTGATTGACAGGGAAAACATAGAATTTGACCATTTGCAGGAAATACGTTTGCGTGCAGGTTATCCCATTATCTTATTTTATAAAAACAAGGAACAGATTTTGCCACTGAATGGGACAGAGCGAATCATACGGGAAACCCTTGACTACGTTAGCAATTACTCCCTATATGCATATGAAAACGAGTTGCGACAAGGGTTTATTACCATTGAAGGCGGACATCGAATCGGTATGGCAGGACAGGTCATTATAGAAGACCGAAAGATAAAGAATCTAAAACAGATTTCGTCGCTGAATGTACGAATCTCCCATGAGATTTTAAACTGTGCGGACAAACTGTTTCCATACATCACACACAATAAGCAAATGTATCACACACTCATTATTTCGCCGCCAAGATGCGGGAAAACAACTCTTTTACGAGATTTGATACGACAAATTTCAGACGGAAACAAATGGGTCAAAGGATGTACCGTTGGTGTAGTAGATGAGCGTTCGGAGCTTGCAGGATGTTATCGCGGAATTCCGCAAAATCAAATGGGAATGCGAACCGATGTGTTAGATGGGTGTCCGAAAGCAGAGGGAATGCTTATGTTGGTTCGTTCTATGTCACCCCAAGTGGTTGCTGTGGATGAAATTGGCGTATCTGAGGATGTACAGGCAATTAAATACGCAATGCATTGTGGGTGTAAGATGATTGCCACTGTGCATGGAGAGACATTGGAGGAGATTCAAAGAAAACCACTATTCGAGCAACTTGTAAATGAACGATGTTTTGAAAGATACGTGGTGCTTCAAAACGAAACTAATGTTGGTGAAATTGCAGGAATCTACGATACGTATGGGGAACTGTTGTATCAGGATAAAATTAAGGAACACAAGACATGATGAAACTGATTGGATGCATATTAATTCTGGCAGCAAGTACCGGCATTGGTTTTTCGAAGAGTATGGAAATGCAGTGCCATTTAAATGAACTGGAAGAACTTCAAAAGATATTTTACTTACTGAAAAGTGAACTGCAATACACAAGAGCACCTTTTGCGGAAGTGTTTGAAAAAATAGGACCAAAGACAAGGGAGCCTTTTCGGTCTTGGCTATTCCACTTAAGCATTTGTTTAAATGAGAAACGCGGCGGTATGTTTTGGGAAATGTGGAGTGACT
>JAZRPT010000034.1:0-6163 GCA_045649385.1 Faecalimonas sp.
ACAGCCTCAAATTCTTCATCTGTAATATTTCCTTCAATTACATAGGTTGTAGCAGATTTGATGACAGGAAGTTCATCCTCTTTAATAAACTGCACGCACTGAACTGCAGAGTCTGCTCTCTGGTCAAATTGTCCCGGCAAATATTCTACAGAAAAGATTCTGCTTCCTTCTTTTACGTCAAAGGACTCTTTATATAATGTATCTACTGGTGGTTCTGAAAAGATTCCATTACATGCTGTTTCAAATGTTGCATCTGTGATGTTTTCCACATCATAACGAATAAGAACACGAACATTTTCTACGTTCTTAATTCCCAAATAGCTTTTCATTTCGCTCATTAATGCTTTTGCCTGAACGGCATATTCCGGTTTCTTTTCCACATAAACGCGTCTTACACTACTCATAGTACCCTCCAATTACGATTATCGTTTTTGTATTTAATACAATCATACCACATTTTTCTTCATTAGTACAATTAATATAACTAAATAGTTTTATTAGTTTTTCTTATAGTGTTCCATTTTAAACCAAATACACTTATAACTAGGAGACTTATCATTAAAATCAAAAATATTATTCCTATTCGAATTACCATGTCCAAAAAGAATCCCTCCGGCAACATTCGTATCAATAAATCCGTATACGGATCTAGCAGCCACAAATCGTTGGTAAAAAACAGCTCATGAAATATGGTGAAATAACGATTAAAATCCGTCATGAAAACGAAGCCTGCAACCAACGTGACTCCGATAAAACTACTCATGCTAATGAGAAAAGATTTTGGCAGCAAACGTTTCCAATCTGCCTTTGTTCTTATAAGCACAAGGAATGAAATTCCCAAAACAAGTATGGCGCCCCTTCGCAGCCACAAACCGCCTATAAAAAAATTTCTCACATCTATCATATGGGCTTTTTCCCTGTCATTGAAAAACTCTCGTTCCTCTCCGTCTACGATGGTGTCAACTACCAAATCCGCCCTATTACCACGTAAATATGACATCATTTCTTTTGTAACCTGCATGACCTCAGGCATTTCCATTTCCAAATCCTCAAGCACATTGTACTTCGTATAGGTTTTTTCGTACCAGCCGTAATCACTGTATGCGCCAATTTCAAAACTGGTAATAAGCAATATCACAAGCATGGAAATGCCTGCAAACACTGCAAAAATTTTGTGCAATACTTTCATATTTTAATGCTCCCTCTTGTTTTCTTTTATTTTTTAACTTATAATATAATCATACTTTATAAGGAGGACTTATAATATGGATATTAATTATGAATTATATAAAGTTTTTTATTATGTTGCAACTACTCTAAGCTTTTCCGAAGCATCCAAGCAGTTGTTTATTTCTCAGTCAGCCGTCAGTCAAGCAATTAAAACCCTGGAGAAGAAACTAGAGCAGACCTTATTTATCAGAAGTACGAAACGTGTTCAACTGACTCCAGAAGGAGAAATCTTGCTTCGTCATATTGAGCCTGCCATTAACTTGATTCAACGAGGTGAAACACAATTAGTTGATGTAGCTGCAACCGGTGGACAAATCCGCATCGGTGCCAGCGACACGATATGCCGTTATTTTCTTGTTCCTTACTTAGAGCGTTTTCACAAAGAATTTCCAAACACACATATTAAAGTAACCAATGAGACTTCAATGAAATGTGTGGAACTATTAGAGTCTGGCCAAGTAGACTGTATTGTAATCAATTATCCAAACTCTCACTTGGGAAATCTATATTCCATGAAAAAAATTACTTCTTTCAAAGATGTTTTCGTTGCAAATCAAAGTTTTAGCGAACTTAAAAATAAAAAAGTAACTTTTCATGATTTGTTGAATTACCCGATTCTTATGCTTGAAAAACAAACAACTACAAGCGAATTTTTACACAACCTATTCCAACAACATCAATTGGACTTGGTTCCGGAAGTGGAACTGACCAGCAACGACTTGCTTCTTGACCTTGCTAAAATTGGTTTGGGAATCGCTTTTGTTCCAGATTATTGTATTCCTAAGGTTTCCAAAGATTTATTTCTGGTTGAAATGGAAGAAGAATTACCTTCACGTGAACTTGCAATTGTGTATAACAACCGTATTCCTGTCACGAAGTCAACCTTGGAATTTTTAAGATATTTTGAGTAATAATATAGCATAAAAACATGAGAGCATACAAAAAGAGTGGAAAATTCCACTCTTTTCTACTCTGGATATATACACTCCACTTGATATTCTTCCATTTTTTTGAGCCATTCTTCTGCCGGCTTCTCATCAGTTACAATCATCGTGACATCTCGTAAATCCCCGATTTTTGCAAATGCTACTCTATCGAATTTCGAACTGTCGATTGCCAGAATCTTCATCTTGGCTGACTCTAACATAGAACGTTTATTGTTGGCATGTCTTTCATCGCTATCAGTAAAGCCTTTCTCTAATTCAAAGCCTTTCGATGAGACAATTGCCTTATCTACATAATAGGACCGAATGGTTTTGTCAGTCACATGACCTACCAATCCAAATGCGGTACTAACGATTTCTCCTCCGGTTGAAATCACCTTGCAATCCGGTACTTCAAGTAATTCAATGGCGATTTCCAAAGAATTTGTTATGATAGTAATATCTTTTTTGTGTTTGATTGCCTTTGCAATCGCAACTGCTGTTGAACTTGCATCCAAAAAAATGTAGTCACCATCATGAATAATATCACTCAGTAATTCTGCAATTTTTTGTTTTCCAATCACATTTTTATTCTTGCGAATATTAAATGGCAAGTCTAAATTTGCATTCTCATTCAGAACAGCACCACCATAACTTTTAATCGCATACCCCTCATTTTCGAGTTTTTCCAAATCACGTCGTATGGTTTCTTCTGATACATCAAAAAGAATACTAAGTTCGCTGACTACTACTCGTCGTTCCGCCTGCAGTTTTTCTAATATTGCATTACGTCTTTCAATTGCAAGCATATCTTCCCCTCCAATTCTCCATTACAGAATTGCTTCACGAATCTTTTTGTCCGGACGTGCAATCACAGATGAATCAAGATACATTCCCTCTTTTGCAACCGTTTGCTTTGCCCGTGCAATTGCTGCTTCTACAGCAGCCACCTCTCCTGTCAAGAACATATAAGATTTTCCACACATACCTCTTGCAAGACGAAGTTCAATCAAGTCTACAATTGCTGTTTTTGCAGCCTCATCAGCCGCCACAATCATGGATGCTGCATCATAGGTTTCAAGAACACCAAGGGCTGCTACTTCCTCAATCTCCGTCGCTCCGTAGATTGCCGGGAAAATGGATTCATGTGGATTACCTAACACAAAGCTGCTGATTAAATGTTCTCCGTGCTGTACTCTTGCTGTATTGACTGCCGCATCTACTGCACTGAGAGCCCCTGTGATAATCACAATATATTTTCCGGGACACACGGTCTGCGCTTCAATGACACTTACATCAGAAGTTTTTACCATTGCATCTGCAGCAACAACCCCTGCCGAAACAGTCTTATATTCTACTACTCCAATTGCCTTACTCATCTAAAAACAACCTTCCTATTTCTCAATTACTACATACTTTTCATTCACATCTGTTACAGTACCACTAATGGATGCGTGGATCGCAACACTTAAACCTTTGCCCGGCTCCGCAATCATCTGACCGCGTTCCACCTTGTCTCCCACCTTCACTACTGCCGTTGCAGGAGCACCAATGTGTTGGCTAAGCATGATTCTGACTTTCTTCATATCTACCACTTCATCGTTAAGCGGTGCTTCTTTATTATATTTTGTCAAATCCAGTCTAGCCATGAGACGTTCCATTGGAACTTTTCTGTATTCTCGTTCTTCTCCTACCGGTTTTGGAACTACTCCCTGAGGTGGTTTCACACCGGCTGCTCGAAGTCCTGACTTGTAATCTGCCATCAAAGATCTTGGCGATAAGCTTTGCATACAAGAATACATTTCACACAAACCGCAGGAAGAACAGAACAATGTGTTCACAAATATATTTGTATCCTGCACATCTTTGCATGTTGCCGCTCTCATAAATTTATGTGGCTCGATTGGGTGTCCCAAACGATTTCTCGGACACAAATCTGTACACATCGTACACTGACAACAAGATGCCGCTGCACGTTTTAAATCAATAGATGCTTTACGCTTCTTTTTCTGAATAATTAAATGGTCTTCCGGAAGCACCAAAACAGCATTTGTTGTTTTCGTCACAGGCTCTGCACCTGTTCCGATTCTTCCCATCATCGGACCACCAATAAAGTATACTGCATTCTTTATACTTTGTCCGCCTGCCAAGGCAACAACTTCATCAATCGTACATCCGATTGGTACACGCACTGTTACCGGATTGTTAACCTCTGCAACAACAGATACTAACTTATCAACCACCGGTGTATTTTTCTTAAGCGAACGATATACGTTATAAACGGTTTCTACGTTAAACACAGCAACGCCACATTCTATCGGAATACCGCCCGGTCTAACAACTTTTCCTGTCACTTCGTAGATTAAAACAACTTCATCTCCGGCTGGATATACTTCATCTAATAAGCCCAATCGAACGCCTTTGTATTCACCGATTACGGCATTTAAAGCTTCAATGGCTTTCTTATATGCTTTTTTAATGCCAATTACAATGTCTTTGCTACCCATTGTCTGACCCATCATATAAAAGGTCTCAACAATCTCTCTGGCATTTTTCTCTAATAATTGTCTATGTAATCTTAACAGTGGTTCACATTCAGCACAATTCAAGATAATTGTTTCAGCATTTTCATTTAATTTTGCATAGGTTGGAAAACCGGCGCCGCCTGCACCGACAATTCCGTTTTGCTGCAATATACTGCTGAGTTCCTTTAATTTCATAGTATCACTACTCCAGTCCTGTTCCATCATCAATGATTCCTACGATTGCCGCATCTACAGGTGCGTCAGCCATGTTACATCCAACACGTGCCGCACTGCCTTGAGCTACAAGAACATATTCACCAATTCCTGCACCAATATTATCAATTGCAATCACTTGTTTCGCATCTCCGCTCATTTTGCCAACCAATTCAACAATCATGAACTTGTTTCCTACTAATTTATCATTTTTTCTTGTGGCTACAACACTTCCCACTACTTTTCCTGCGATCATAACTACCTCCAAATCAACTACTTAATAATGGCCACTGTTTGACCCGTAGCAATCTTTGCCGCATTTGCTTCATCTGTATCAATATGCATCTCCAGTGTAAAACTATCATCTACACGAATCTGAACATGATTAAATACAGTTCCTCTTTCATTATCTGCTTTTACAGATACGATATCTCCATCCTTCACACCAGCTGCCTGTGCATCCTTCGGCGCCATATGGATATGTCTTTGTGCGATAATGCACCCCTCGTTCAAATAAACAACACCTTTTGGTCCAACAACTGCAATTGGAGCAGAACCTTTGATATCTCCTGACGGTCTGATTGGCGCTTTTACACCAAGTTTAATTGCGTCTGTCGCTGAAATTTCTACTTGTGATTTACTTCTAACAGGACCAAGTACTCTTACATTCTCAATCGCACGAAGTTTTAAACCTACGATAGTTACCAATTCATTGGATGCGAATTGTCCTCCCATAAGTTCTTTCTTCTTTGTTAATTGATACCCTTTACCAAACAAAATTTCTACATGTTCTTGTGTTAAATGAATATGTCTGGCTGATACTCCAATTGGTACCATATATCCATTTCCTGCGTTTTCTTTTTTGTCAATCGCTTCCAAAACTAATCTGGTAATCAATTCAATGTTATTGTTTTCCATTTTTATTCCCGCCTTTTTATGCATTACATACTAGGTTTCATTCCGCTCTGTCACGTCATGCCGAGACAAAACGCATATTTATATTTTGTAGTATAGATTTCATGCATTTTTTTCTTATACGAACAATCACTAAAAATTTACCGAGTTGGTCGGTGTTAAGTAAACTTACACCGACCACTCGTTAACTTTTACTCTTCTCGCTTATTTCAAAATTGGAAGAATTTTTTCTACATCGCCGTGTGGTCTTGGGATTACATGTGTAGCTACTAATTCACCAAGTCTAGATGCGTTAGAAGCACCAGCTTCTACAGCTGCTTTAACAGCTCCAACATCTCCACGAACCATAACAGATAC
>JAZRPT010000035.1:0-5634 GCA_045649385.1 Faecalimonas sp.
ACGCTCTTTTTCTTCACGGGTCTTTTCGTGTTCTTTGATAACCCCGTTTCGATAATCGTCAATAGACGCACACGCTACTAATCCATCTTGTACACGACCATTCATGGTCAATTCATAAATATAATAGCATGCCTGACTTTCTGTCACGAAATCGCCATTTTCTACCATATCCCACAGAATGTCATGAGCCTTCTGGTACACCTTTTCATCATAGATGTCAAAGCCAACCGGAAACTGAGTCTCTGCTCTATCGATGCGCAAAAAAGAAAGCGGTTCTCTTTCCACTTCCTTTCTCGCTTCCTCACGATTATATACATCATAAGGCAAGGCAGCGATGCGCGGTGCCTTGTCTTTACTTGGTCTTATTGCTATAAATGGGTTAATTGTTGCCATAGTTCGTTTCCCTTATATTTCTATTTTATATCTCTGTTTAGTATACTGTGAAACAATGTATATTTCAATGCGTTTATTCCTATATCTACATTTTATTTAATTTTTGCAAAAGTGCCTCCTGCAAAACCTGTGAAAAATTTATACCTACAGCCGTTGCTTCTTCATTCATCCATTCTGGTAACGTCAAAGTCTTTTTGACAGCCTTATTATTATACATTTTTCTATATGCCATAGTATCACAGACTACATAACTTACAAATTCATCTTCTGCTACCGATAACGTATTTAACTTTGAAGGTACTGGTATTTTTCGTCCATCCTTTTCGTAACCATACAGAACTAATGCTAATGCATCTCGTGCCATCTCAAGCCCATCTTCAAGGCTATCCCCACATGTATAACATCCCTCCAAATCTGGAAACACGATAGAATAACCTTTTTCTTCTGGTGTAAAAATTGCTGGATATGCATATTTAGCCATGTTAAATCCTCCTAATATCATTGTTTCACCCCCGCATCTTTTAATATATTTTTAAGGGTGCCTGTTGGAATTTCTGCCTTATGTCTCGGAATAGCAAATTGTTTTTTGGTAATTTCACTATACCAAATATCATGACGACTTCCGTTTCTCAATATATAACATTTGTTTTTCCTAAGCAGTTTAATCAATTCCTGCGTTTTCATAATTTCTCCTTTCGGTACTTTGATTGTAACACGTGTTTGCACGTGTGTCTAGTAGCAGAATAATAATTATACAACTACAATCATAAGCATCACGTCCTTGTATTCATTTTTCATCAATTTGAAATCTGTGGCTGATTCGCCATGAAATTCAGATACACTTAAAAAGCGCAACGGACAATACTGTTTTGAAAAATGTTGTCCTAAATTTGATGTAACCATATAATAGCATGAAGGAAATGCCACCTCAATAATGAGATGACATTTCCACAAAATATTTTAATTATCCACAATGTGTGGATAAAACCTCATTAATCACCCTCATCGCATTTCCACTCCAGAACTTCTCCATCTGTCGCTCTGAAAGTCCTCTTCTTTTCACTGCTTCATATAGTTTTTCTATCTCTCCTATATGCGAAATCTCAAGTTCCCCTTCGTCAAATCCATCAAGATCAGTTCCCACAGCAATGATATCTTCTCCACCCGTTTGGTACATATGCCACACATGGTTAGCAATATCCTTTACTGTTGCTTTTCCGTTCTTATTTATGAAATATGGGTACAGATTTATCCCTGCAATTCCGCCTTTATATGCCAGGGCCTTTATCATCTCATCGGAAAGGTTACGCGGATGGTTACACAGACTTCTTGCATTGGAATGGGAGGCCACAACCGGATTTTTGCTGTATTTTAGAACATCCCAAAAACCACCATCAGACAAATGTGAGACATCAATAATCATTCCCAACTCATTCATCTTCTCCACCACTTCGATGCCAAATGGTTTCAAACCTTTTTGCATGATTGCATTGTCTTTGCTGTTTGGATAACCAATACAATTTTCATGATTCCAGGTAAGAGTGATAAGACGAATGCCTTCATCGTATAGTGTCTGAAGACGATTTAAATCACCATTCAGGATTCCTCCTTCTTCAACAGTTAAGAAAGCAGACAATTTCCCTTTTACATAGTTTGTTACCATGTCATCATAGCTTAACGCCAATGCAATATTCTTAGAGCAAGTGGCAAACTCTTCTTTGCCTTTAGCTATCATTTCCAACGCCAACTGATATCCCCTATCATAGCGGTCTTCTCCCTCAATCTCATCTATATGTATAAAACATGCGAAGAAGTGCGCCATACTGCCTGCAACCTTCAATTTCTCAACATCAACACAAAACTGATTATTTCTCAGATTCGTATTTTGCTCTCGCATCAGCATCCAGATTGTGTCGCAATGTAAGTCAATTAATCTCATTTTTTTCCAGTCTCCTGCATAAATTCTATTATTATAGTCTACTCTATTTTAAAGGAGTTGTATATATGAGAACAAAAATTGGTGTTGTTATTTGTGGGTTGGAAAGTCATAGACAATTTGTAAGTGATGCCTATATTCAAGCAGTAAAATCAGCGGGCGGACTTCCGATTATTCTGCCCCTTATCAAATCAAAAACAGTCATTCAAGAATATGTAGAACTTTGCGACGGATTTCTTTTCTGTGGCGGAGGAGATATTACGCCACTTCTTTTCGGACAGGAACCTGCCACAAATGTAGGCAAAACTGATATTACCTTGGATTTATTTCAAATCCGCCTTATGAAAGCTGTGTTGGAGGCGGATAAGCCTGTCCTTGCCATCTGTCGTGGCATGCAGGTATTAAACGTTGCTTGTGGCGGAACCATTTATCAGGATATAAACCTTGTGGATTTTGAGACTATCAATCATATGCAAAACAGTGTCTCTCGCAGAGATATCAGTCATAAAGTAATCTTCGAACCGGAAAGCAAGGCACATAAACTGCTTGGAAGTTTTGTATATACGAACAGTTTTCACCATCAGTCTGTAGACCGACTTGGGAACGGGCTCTCCGTTTCCGGCTTTACCGGAGATGCAATTGTGGAGGCAATAGAAATGCCATCACACACCTTTGTGCTCGGTGTGCAATGGCATCCGGAAAGCATGTTGGATTGCTCCAATATGAAGCAACTGTTTTATGCTTTGATTCGATATGCAAAAGTTGTTCCCTAAAATATTTTCGTGGTCCACTTTGTACAATCCCAAACTTCGTCTACCACATCTCGATAAAATTCCGGTTCATGGCATATCAGAAGCACACTACCCTTGTAATCTATGAGCGCACGTTTTAACTCGTCTTTTGCATCTACGTCCAAATGGTTTGTCGGCTCATCCAGAAGCAAAATATTGGTCTCTCGATTAATCAATTTGCAAAGTCTTACCTTCGCCTGCTCACCACCACTAAGTACTCGAACCTGACTTTCAATGTGTTTGGTCGTTAAACCACATTTCGCTAAAGCAGAACGCACCTCGTATTGTGTGTAGGACGGGAACTCCTTCCAGATTTCGTCAATACAGGTGGTCGCATTGTCTGGCGCAGCCTCTTGTTCAAAATATCCGATAAGCAAGTTTTCTCCCAGTTCTACCGAGCCTTCAAGCGGATGAATTAATCCCAAAATACTCTTTAAGAGTGTGGTCTTCCCAATTCCATTCGCGCCAACAAGTGCTATCTTGCTTCCTCGCTCCATGGAAAGTGTAAGTGGTTTGGAAAGTGGTTCGTTATACCCGATTACCAAATCTTTTGTCTCAAAAATATATCTTCCAGGTGTTCTTCCTACCTTGAAGTTAAATTCCGGCTTTGGTCTTTCTGCCGCAAGTTCAATCACATCCATTTTATCCAGCTTCTTCTGACGTGACATTGCCATGTTTCTGGTAGATACACGGGCTTTATTTCTGGCAACGAAATCCTTCAGTTCACTGATTTCCTGCTGCTGTCTTTTGTAAGCTGCTTCTAATTGCGCCTTCTTCACCGCATAAACCTCTTGGAAATGGTCGTAATCTCCCACATAACGGTTCAGCTCCTGATTTTCCATGTGATAAATGATATTGATTACTTCATTTAAGAACGGAATATCATGGGATATCAGCACAAACGCATTTTCATACTCAATTAAGTAGCGTTTTAGCCATGCAATGTGTTCTTCATCCAAGTAGTTGGTAGGCTCGTCCAAAAGCAAAATGTCCGGCTTTTCCAAAAGCAATTTCGCAAGCAATACCTTTGTTCTCTGACCACCACTAAGGTCTGTTACATCACGTTCCAGCCCGATGTCCATAAGACCCAATGCTCTTGCCACTTCCTCTACTTTCGCATCGATCACATAAAAATCATGTTGCTCCAACAAATCCTGAATGGTTCCAGTTTCCTCAAGAAGACATTCCATTTCCTCCGGAGAAGCCTCTCCCATCTGTTCAAACATCTTGTTCATGTCCGCTTCCATGTCAAACAAAAATGCAAAGGCAGAGTTTAACACGTCACGAATGGTCATTCCTTTTTCCAACACTGTATGCTGGTCAAGGTAACCAACACGAACATTTTTCGCCCACTCAATTTTTCCTTCATCCGGTTGTAGCTTACCTGTTACTATATTTAGGAATGTGGACTTCCCTTCGCCATTGGCCCCAACAAGTCCAATATGCTCTCCTTTTAAAAGGCGGAAAGAGACATCTCCGAAGATAGCCCTGTCACCAAATCCATGTGTCAAATGTTCAACGTTTAAGATACTCATTTATCGATAACTCCTTTAAGTTTGATTTCTTTTGTTATTCTAACAGAAATCATCATAAAAAGGAAGAAAAAAGCAAACACTATCTGCGAAACATTCTTCGAAAGGAGTACATGCGCATGAAAGAAAAAGAACATCCGGTTATTGAGATAACCACACGTCCGGGAAATGTTTATGATGATGACAATATTCCGGAGATTGATTTACCAAGACCTTCTAACGTTACTACTAACGTAACACCTGACGAAGTGCCACGTCGTGACGGTCCTGGCGGGGAATAGATTGCACAAGCCACAAAAAGAGGGTAGCCCAACATGCGGGTTACCCTCTTAGTATGTCTTATTTCTGAACAATATTGATGATTCTTCCAGGTACATAGATTTCTTTTACAATTGTTCCTGTCAATTTATCAGCGATTGCTGCTTTACCTGCTGCGATAGCATCATCCTTTGATACATCTGCAGGTACTGTAATAACCACTTTTGTTTTACCATTGATTTGAACAGCAACTTCGATTTCATCATCCTTCATTGCTGCTTCATCGTAGGTAGGCCATCCTGCGTTAAATACGGTTTTTTCATGTCCTAACTGTTGCCACAATTCTTCTGCCATATGTGGTGCAAATGGTGCCAATAATACGGCAAGTGTGCTTAATGTTTCTACATCTACACCGCCTTCTTTCTTGGCAATTTCCATCAACTTATTGTTGTATTCCATGAATCCCGAAATAACGGTGTTCAAGCTAAAGCTTTCCAAGCGGTTTGTGATATCGTAAACCATCTTGTTGCGAATCTTTATCATTTCTTTTGTAGCAGCCACATTCTTATCCTTGCTGTCAAGCACAAGATTCCATACACGGTTCAAGAAACGATATACACCGTCAATACCACGGTCATCCCATTCTGCATCAAGCTCCGGTGGTCCAACGAACAATTCGTACATTCTAAGTGAATCACATCCGTAATCTCTCACCAAATCATCC
>JAZRPT010000036.1:0-6749 GCA_045649385.1 Faecalimonas sp.
TTGTGTCGCTGGTTCGATTCCGGCTCTGGGCATTTCTACTTGAAAGTAGGACAAGCAATTGAATATGGAGCATTAGCTCAGTCGGTAGAGCACTTGACTTTTAATCAAGTTGTCCGGGGTTCGAATCCCCGATGCTTCATTAGAAACACTAACCAGATATCGGTTGGTGTTTTTGTTTGATAAAAATTAAATTTTGACATATTGCAATTAAAAATTGCATATGCTATAATGCCAATAGGCAAAAGGAAAATAGTATCCAATGGTGATGCACAAAAATTGAAAACCCACGAGCGGCAACTCGTGGGTTTTCTTGTCTAATTATTTTGGATGGAAGACCAAACCATCAGGCACGCTACCGTTCTTAATCTCCATCGAACCATTTGCATATGTAATAGGCGATTACACTTGCCACAACGGAGAGTGTGAAGGAAAATAATATTTCGTCCAATGGGTCAACACCCCCTTTCTGTACCAGTATAGGGGACGGTAACAAAATCATTGTATCACACCTGTTCTATAATAGATAGATTAAAAGTATAAAAATTGCATTTGTTTTCGAATTCCCGATGCATCATTAGAAATACAAACTACTATTGGTTAGTGTTTTTTATTGCTTATTTTCTAATATCATTGACATAAAAAAATACAACTTATATACTAATAATAAGCATTACAGCATAAACATAAGAAAAGGAGAAAAGAATTATGGCATTTTGTAAGAACTGTGGACAGGAAATTGATGATAAAGCGGTTGTTTGTGTACACTGTGGAGTTTCACAAGCACCAGAACAGGCACCAGTTGTAGATAATGGTGGATTTGGATGGGGATTACTTGGATGTTGTATTCCACTTGTAGGACTTATTCTATTTTTGGTATGGAAAGATTCAAAACCAAAATCTGCGAAAGCAGCAGGAATTGGAGCGCTTGTATCAGTAGGTCTTTCTGTAGTATGGTATATTCTAGTGATGGCGCTTGGGATTGGCGCAGGAATGATGAATTTTTAATTCATGAGGGAATGGTCGTATAAATGGCTTCCCATTATTTTTGGATGCCATTGTAGAGCAGACAGATCCTTTCATTACAAAGGGGAAAAATTTCCAATATGTGCAAGATGCACAGGTGAACTTGTAGGAATATTAGTTGCTCTGGTTTCAAGTTTTTTCTACCAATTGGAGATGATTTTATCGATAATTATTCTTTTGCCAATGATTATTGATGGAGTAATACAGATGAAGACGTCTTACGAAAGTAATAATACAAAAAGGTTTGTGACTGGATTACTATTTGGCTATGGACTTTGCATGTTGTTTATAGTTACAACCATTATGGCGTTTGAGTTTGGGAAAAATTTAGTAAAATAAAAAGATGCCGGGAGAATTCCGACATCTTTTTTGCGGAGAAAATTGATGCATAAGATAACGGAGTGGAAGAATAAGTTAATATTGACATTTATATATGGTTGTATTTTACTTTTGTTTTGGGCATTAAAGTTACCATGTTTTTTTCAATATTTCTTTGATATACCATGTCCGGGATGTGGGATGTCTCATGCCGTTTTTTGTATTTTACAGTTAGATTTTATGCAGACATTTTCCTGTCATCCAATGGTTTTTAGTATACCTTTATTGTATGCATATTTTTTGATCGATTTTAAATCTTTAAAAAGACAAAAATTGCATAAATGCATTTTGCTTATCATAGGGCTAGGTTTCTTGACAAACTGGATAGTCGGATTATGTTGACTTGTGTCGAGTGAAATGATACAATTTTAAAAACACAAAGAATTTCCATAAAGGGGGACAAATAAATGTATTGCAAAAATTGTGGCGAACAGATGAACAGTAATCAGGCTATTTGCATTAAATGTGGTGTTAAAGTCGGAGAAGGAACAGCGTTTTGCGCAAACTGTGGGAAAGAGTTAGCTCCGGGAGCAGATGTTTGCTTGAATTGTGGAGTGGCAGTGAAAAAGGCAACTGGAAATTATGCGGGTTATGATAAAGTAGTGATGGCGCTTATTTGTTTCTTCCTTGGAGCAATCGGTGTTCATAACTTCATGATGGGTGAGACAAAGAAAGGGATTGTAAAGATTGTTCTTTCCTTCTGTTTTGGTATAGGGGCAATTCTTGCTTTAATTGATTTTGTTAGAATTCTTACAGACAGTTATGAAATCAATCCAGACAAAGCGTTCTAAAATATGAGAGAAATAATAAAGACATGCATGATTCATTAGATGCATGTCTTTTTATATGTAAAGAATTAGTAAAGTTATAAAATAGGAATTGATATTGTATTTCTTTTGTGCTAGAATGAGGACTGTTGGAAATTTTTATAAATAGAAAGAAGGCATAAAAAATGAGTAATAACGAACAAAAGAAAGGCGGCTGGCGTACAAACAAATGGATTCGAGCAGCGATTCCGGCATTGCTTTTACATTGCAGTATCGGTACTGTTTATTGCTGGTCTATTTTCAGTCAGGAAATTGCAGATTATATTGGATTTTCAAAGGGTGCAACAGAGTGGGCATTCAGTTTTGCGATTTTCTTTTTAGGAATGTCAGCAGCATTTTTAGGAAATGTAGTAGAAAAAGATATTCATAAGTCATCACTTATTGCAGCTATTTGTTTTGCAGTTGGTATGGCGGGAACAGGTGCATTTATCTATTATGGTGGATTACATAAAGGTAGCGTGGTTGCACTTATTGGTATCTATGTATGTTATGGTTTGATCATGGGTATTGGACTTGGAACAGGATATTTATCTCCTGTTAAGACATTGATGCTTTGGTTCCAAGATAGAAAAGGTCTTGCAACAGGTCTTGCAGTAGCAGGATTCGGTGCAGCAAAAGCAATCGCAAGTCCAATTATGCAGGGTATGCTTGGTGGTCTTGGAGAAGGCGGCATCTATAAGATGTTTTTAATTCTTGCAGTTGTGTATTTTGTTATGATGTTTGTAGGACATTTATTGTTAAAGAAACCTGATGATTGGCATGAACCACAGACAAAAGAAAAAGGACAGGGTATTTTGTCTGTTATTAAGACAAGACCAATTATGAACTATGTTGGTATTTGGCTTATGTTCTACATTAACATTACTTGTGGTCTTGCATTAATTTCACAGGAAAAGATGATTGTAAAATGTCTTGGACTTGCAGGGGTAGTAGGTATTGTTTCTACAGTGTCAGCTATCTTTAATGCTGGTGGCCGTCTTGGACTTTCTGCTCTTGCAGATAAGATGAAAGACAGAAATACGATCTACAAAATTATTTTTGTAGGTTCTATCGTGCTTACAGGACTTGTTATCGTTACTGGTGGTATTGAAAATGGTGCTGGCAATATGGTATTGACTGCGTTAGTATTGGTTCTTATTATGGCAGTAAATGCAGGATATGGCGGTGGATTTTCTAATGTGCCGACATTACTTTCTGACCAATACGGCATGGGAAGCATCAGTGCCCTTCACGGAATTACATTGTCTGCATGGGCATTTGCAGGTCTTTCAGGAAACCAGTTGGCGAACTGGATTGTACAGAATTTTGGAAAAGAAGTTGAAATCGGTGGAAACATGGTAAATCCAACCGGTTATCAGATGGTTCTTTATGTTACATTAGTTCTTTATATTATTGCACTTATTTTTAGTGTATTATTTGTAAAAGCACCAAAGAAAGAAAATTAAGAAGAAACCGAGTTCCATAAAAATGGGGCTCGGTTTTTCGTATACTTTTTAAGGAAAAGAGTTGATACACGTCTCTTTTTCGGGTATAATATTTTAGATATAGTTTGTAGACTAAAAAATAGGAGGAAAATAGATATGTCACAGAGAAAAGACATTCATAAAGTACTGATTATTGGTTCAGGTCCTATTATTATTGGACAGGCATGTGAATTTGACTATTCAGGTACACAGGCATGTAAAGCTCTTAGAAATTTAGGATATGAAATTGTGTTGGTAAACTCAAACCCTGCTACGATTATGACAGACCCTGAGATTGCTGACGTTACTTATATTGAGCCACTTAACGTGGAACGCCTTGAGCAGATTATTGCGAAGGAAAGACCAGATGCATTACTTCCAAATTTAGGTGGACAGTCTGGCCTTAACTTGTGTTCAGAATTGGCAGAAGCCGGAGTTCTTGAAAAATATAACGTAGAAGTTATCGGTGTTCAGGTAGATGCCATCGAACGTGGTGAAGATAGAATTGAATTTAAAAATACAATGGACAAGCTTGGAATCGAGATGGCAAGAAGTGAGGTTGCTTACTCTGTAGATGAAGCACTTGCGATTGCAGATGAATTAGGATACCCAGTTGTTCTTCGTCCTGCATACACCATGGGTGGTGCCGGCGGTGGACTTGTATATAACGTGGAAGAATTAAAGACGGTATGTGCACGTGGTCTTCAGGCAAGTTTGGTAGGACAAGTTCTTGTGGAAGAATCTATCTTAGGATGGGAAGAATTAGAACTTGAAGTTGTTCGTGATGCAGAAGGTAATATGATTACGGTATGTTTCATTGAAAACATCGACCCACTTGGGGTACACACAGGAGACTCTTTCTGTTCTGCTCCGATGCTTACTATTTCGGAAGAAGTTCAGAAGCGTTTGCAAGAAAAATCATATAAGATTGTAGATTCTGTACAGGTAATCGGTGGCTGTAATGTACAGTGGGCACATGATCCAAAGACAGACAGAGATATCATTATTGAAATCAATCCAAGAACATCTCGTTCTTCTGCGCTTGCTTCAAAAGCTACGGGATTCCCGATCGCGTTAGTATCAGCAATGCTTGCTGCAGGATTGACTTTGAAAGATATTCCATGTGGAAAATATGAATCCTTGGATAAATATGTTCCGGATGCAGATTATGTGGTAATCAAATTTGCACGTTGGGCATTTGAAAAATTCAAAGGCGTACAGGATAAACTTGGTACTCAGATGAGAGCCGTTGGTGAAGTCATGAGTATCGGTAAGACATACAAGGAAGCATTCCAAAAAGCAATTCGAAGCCTTGAGACAGGACGTTATGGTCTTGGTCATGCAAAGGATTTTGATACAAAATCAAAAGATGAACTTTTGAAAGCGTTGATGACACCAACTAGCGAAAGACATTTCCTTATGTATGAAGCACTTAGAAAAGGTGCAACCGTAGAAGAAATTCACGATATTACAAAGGTAAAAGTTTGGTTTATCGAACAGATGAAAGAATTGGTGGAAGAGGAAGAAGCACTTCTTGCATGCAAAGGCGCATTGCCTTCAGATGAAGCTCTTATTTCAGCTAAGAAAAATGGTTTCGCTGACAAATATTTAAGTCAACTTTTGGAAGTTCCAGAAGCAGATATTAGAGAAAAGAGAATTGCACTTGGTGTAGAAGAAGCTTGGGAACCGGTACATGTTAGCGGTACACAAGATAAAGCTTATTACTATTCTACCTATAATGCAGAAGATAAGAATCCAGTGAATGAAGAGACTAAGAAGATCATGATTCTCGGTGGTGGACCGAACAGAATCGGACAAGGTATCGAGTTCGACTACTGTTGCGTACACGCAGCATTGGCTCTTAAGAAATTGGGATTTGAGACAATTATCGTAAACTGTAATCCGGAAACGGTTTCTACAGATTATGATACATCAGATAAGTTGTACTTCGAACCATTGACATTGGAAGATGTACTTAGCATCTATAAGAAAGAAAAACCGGTTGGAGTTATCGCACAGTTTGGTGGACAGACACCTCTTAACTTGGCTGCAGACCTGGAAAAGAACGGTGTAAAGATTTTAGGAACACCTCCGGCAGTTATTGATCTTGCAGAGGATAGAGATTTATTCCGTGAAATGATGGAAAAATTGGAAATTCCAATGCCGGAATCAGGAATGGCTGTTAATGTTGAGGAAGCACTTGAGATTGCCGAGAAGATTGGCTATCCGGTTATGGTTCGCCCTTCTTACGTACTTGGTGGACGTGGAATGGAAGTGGTATACGATCCTGAAAACTTAACAAAATATATGAATGCGGCAGTTGGTGTAACACCAGATAGACCGATTTTGATTGACCGGTTCTTAAATCACGCATTAGAGTGTGAAGCAGATGCTATCAGCGATGGAACACATGCCTTTGTACCGGCTGTGATGGAACACATCGAACTTGCAGGTGTACACTCAGGAGATTCTGCTTGTGTACTTCCGTCTAGACACATTTCTGAAGAAAATGTGAAGACAATCAAAGAATACACAAGAAAGATTGCAGAAGAAATGGGCGTAAAAGGTCTTATGAATATGCAGTATGCCATTGAAGGAGATAAGGTATATGTATTGGAAGCAAACCCAAGAGCTTCTCGTACAGTGCCGTTGGTTTCCAAAGTATGCGGTATTCGTATGGTGCCACTCGCTATTGATATTGTAACTTCTGAACTTACAGGAAGACCATCACCGGTAGTTGATTTGAAGGAAAAAGACATTCCATACTATGGTGTAAAAGAAGCAGTATTCCCATTTAATATGTTCCAAGAAGTAGACCCAATCTTAGGACCGGAAATGCGTTCTACAGGTGAAGTTCTTGGTTTATCAAAATATTATGGAGAAGCTTTCTACAAAGCACAGGAAGCAACTAAGACAGAACTTCCACTTAACGGAACTGTTCTTATCACAATTAATGATAAGGATAAAGACGAAATCATCGAAGTGGCTAAAGATTTTGCAGAAGTAGGATTTAAGATTCTTGCAACAAAGGGTACATGTAAGATATTGCAAGAAGCGG
>JAZRPT010000037.1:0-14019 GCA_045649385.1 Faecalimonas sp.
CTTTTAATGGTGTCTGGTTATTTCAACTGAATATGGTTGAAATAAAAAAATGACAGGCCATTCGCCTGTCATAATTTACATCCTTTGCTTGTGGAGGCATTAATAAATTAACGCCTAGTCTCACCTTTTATGTAAATTCAAGCGAATTTCACGTACCAATTAAGTACCAATTTTCGTTGTAATAACATAAAGATATATCGATTTTTATTCTACTTAAAAATTTGTTTAACCCTCGAAAAATAAAGCTTTATTGACTTTTGTGGAGATATAGAAACTTGCATCGAAATCGTCAATTTACGACTATGCCTAATTTCATTTTTCTATCTCCTTTGTTTGAAAGCCTTGATTTTACGGGCTTTTTTAAATTTCATATTTTTGTTACGACCAATTTACGTACCAATTTTATTTAGCAAAAAATATCGTCTGCAGTGTCTTCGGTTTCATTCCTGCTTCGATACACCTAGTTGCAAAAATATGTCTAAGTACATCCACAAACACCTATACTATATCATGAAATGACCCAAAAGTAAATTTACAATTTACCGCATCCTTCCATTTATCATTCGTTTTAACTTCGGAGCACTCCAGACACCACCAAGCCAGCTTGGAATTTTCAAAAAAGGCGCAAAAAAGAAGACAAAACATTTTTCGTCTTGTCCTCTTACTACATATGGCTCTAAAATAAATGTTGGGGTGGATGATTTTCGTTAAAATCCCACCCCAACTATTGACTTAGAGCCGCAATTTCATGCCATTCAGCCCTTAATACAACCATTTAACCCATACGATTTTTTCGTTAATCCCAGGGGTTTACACAAAATATTTTACACTCTCATTCTCTTTTCTTTATTTATTTAATAAAAGCCACCCCACATACCAGTGTCTGGAACCTCTGGTTCCTCAGTTTCTTTTGAATCCTCTGGATTTTCTGTGACTCCTTCTGACGGTTCTTCTGCATCACCGTCTTTGTCGTCATCTCCACCGTCTTTATCCGGTGTTACATCTGTCTTGTCATCTTCTTTATCTGTCTCAGACTTATCGTTCTTATCAGTTGTATCTGTTTTGTCTGTTTTATCAGATTTGTCACTGCTGTCGGATTCAGAATCGCCACCGTTGAAATCAATCATGTTATCTTCATCTAAGACAGGACCATCTTCCGAATCAGATTCGTTCAAACCATTTTCCGATTCTTCCTCAACGGTATCGTCACCTGTTTCATGAACTGTGTAGTCAGATTTTTTATTTCCATCCTCTTTCTGGTTATTTGTAACAACAATGCCAATAATAATTCCTATTAAGACCAATAAACAAATTACAAGTGCAATTATATATTTTCTCTTCATACTTTATAACACTCCTAGTAGATTACATTCCAAACGTCTTGTTCCTGCAAATCTGTTTCCGCATTATTAGCAAACTCTTCTTCATCAACTGTGAAAGTATAACCCACGATTGGAGCATTCTTATCACTTTCTTTTCTTAGAAATTTCAAATTAATAAAAATATCCATCGCTGTCTTATCCTCAACATCTATCGTGTTACCAACGCATCTGATTGTTCCATCATATAATACGTTATATTCCATTTCATCAAAGACTCTGCCGTATTCCACGCCCTTTTCTGCACCAATAAAAGTCAAGTTTTGGTCTGATTTGACATCCAAAATACCTGCTGCAGCTCCATTGACTGATGTCAGCATATTTAAATTAACCGGCACATTCACGTAACCCATATAGCCATCTTCTACGTGCGCAAATTTAGCAAGTCCGTCTACCCTGACACCATCTAACGTCTCCCAAAATGGCTTAATGCAGATGATTGTTCCGTGATGAGCAGTTGGAATCTTTCCCACAGTACAAGTAGTGAAACGTGTTGCCGCTGTCCCAAACAGTTGCGATGGTTCATACGACTCCGGTTCTGTATCTGTCGCACTGTCGTAATAGTTAAATTTCTTATACACAGTTTCTGTCGTATAATCCTTAAATATTGTTTCTGTTCTTGTTCCATCTTCATTCTTTACAATCTTTGAAACCGCAAAACCAAACTTGCTGTAATTGATATTATCTGTTGCTGAAATCACACGGATAATTACATTATCTGATTCAGCAGTTGTACCTGCCCAGTTCTGACATTTTACACTCATAGTCTGTGCTGGAACAAATTTAGCCACTACAGTACCTGTTAATCCGTCTTTTGTTTCAACCGGTGCATATGTATCACCTGATTTTGTGTACCAGCCACCGAAGAAATATCCAACGCCATTACTATCCACTCCCGTGTATTCCGGAGCTTTCTTTCCCCAATAATCTGCAGGGGTTACATTACTGTATTCCACATAAATGACACCGTTATTTTCTGGTGCATCGCTTGTTGATTTCACTGTCTCCGCTGCTGATGTGTTGATTGCAATTCTGAAAGAACCTACTGTAATCACTGTCAAGGCAACTACGAGTACAGTCATTGCTTTTAACATTTTTGCTTTTTTAATTTTCATAGTATACTTCCTCCTGTCTACCAAGTAATAGGTACATCTGGTTCTGGTTGCGTGGAACCTCCGCCACCATTGTCCGTACTTGAAGCGTCAACAATCGTCGTCACTTTTCCGAATTCTATTACTTCCATTTCTGGTTCTATATATTTCACACTTTCGTCATCCATTTGAGTTTTCATCATCTTCATACTTTTTCCTTTCTCGCATTACTGTCTGTTACCAATATGCACTGTCTTTCCATATTTGCTCCTATGTTTCAAAATCCACGTAAATCAGACTAAACCGCATACATTTTTTACTGAACAAATCCAATTCTTTGGTTATTTTCTATCAAAACATCGCGACAATACTTTACTTCAATCAAATTGTTATCCTGCTTCCACTCTTTCATTGGGCTTTGGAAAATGAGATTATCTTTTACCTGTAGCCCTTCACAAGAAAAAGCATAAACAACATTACTACACGCCACATCAAAAACATTGTTGCAGATTTTAATATTATGATGGAATGGTTTTTCTTTTTCCGGTTCCGGAACCACTGGACAAATGCTGATAACTCCCTGACAAAATTCATAGTCCGATCCATTGCAACGATTGGTAAACACATTGTTTCGTATGGTAACATCCCTGCATGCACCAGACTCAAACCAATAATTGCTATCACCTGCAACCAAAATAGCTGCACCCGAACTTTCAAAATAATTATTTTCAATAACCACTGTTTTTGGTGTTGATACCAAAAGTCCTCTTGCTCTACAACTTCCAAAACGATTTCTGGCACAATAAAATTCCGGTGTGTTGGTCAAATTTTCAAGAGAAATGCTCTCTTTTGTACCCAGAAGCTTTAGAATCTCTGTTGGCAATACTTCCTGGAAAGATATTGTAAAAGATTCTGCTGTTTCCAAATGATACTCTGACACCTTTGCAAGATGCATAGACGACATGTCTTTTCGGTTAATCAGCGAAATCTCATCGCCCTCTTTTGCCCAGAGCGCAAAACCGGTTGCCTGTGGATGCCGATAAGAACAACGCAGCGTTTTACTATCCAACACCCCATCTACCGCCACGCAACAACCATGTACGTTAATAGGGTCATCCATCAGCCCAATAAAACTGCATCCAATAATCTCAACTTTCCCAGAATTGCTTGTAATATGCATACCATCATCTCTGCCGTTTACAACTCTCCTTCCAAGCTTTGTGTTTGGAGCAAAGTGTATACTTTCATATCTCACATTATGGCAAAATTGAGATAAACATCCTAGTCCACCACAAGAATGAAATACTATGTTTTCAATGGAAATGTTATCACACATCTCCGTAAATATTCCTGCATGAAGGCGCATATTATGACGAAGAACAACAATATTTCCTGCCGCACCATCATATGGCGTTGTAGTAGGAATCTTATAAATTCCTTTCCCCTCCACCGTAATCGGATGAAGAAGAAAATTGTCTGCCGTATTTCTCCGAATACACATAGAGTCCGGCTCATATTGGAGAAGATTCATGACTTCACACAGTGGATACCATTCTCCTGCACCCACATCAAATTCCAGCCAGCCATTCACAAATCTATGAGGGAATTTTTTGTCGTCAACAAAAAGTTTGACCCAATTCTCGCCACAATCCAAAACCACTCCTTCGGCAACAAGCGGTTTCTCCCAATCAATCGTAAAACCCTGCAGCTTCAACTCGGAGCATCGGTCCATCGTAATCGGTTGCATATGACCTGCAAACCACAATCTCGCGCCATTGCCATTTAGCGTGCAGTTTTTCATACTCTTTAACCATATTCCTAGCGTTCTGTAGTCTGACGCATCTGTATTAGACAAATTGTAAAAAACTTCCATTTCCTTATGGGGATAAAAATAATAATCCCCCTCATCAAATTCAAAAATCGTATTTTCTGTATAGGTTTGAAATAGGGCATTCAATACTAATGTTACATCTGTTCCGGAAACAACTCCATAATCGGACACCTTAATTGTCTGCATCATTGCCTTTTACCTCGTATATCTTATATTGATTATTTTAATCAATCAAATTTACAACCATTTTCTCTCTTCTCGCTTTTTCTGCTGCATAACAAATTAAATGGCTGTTAATAGAATCCTCCAGTACTGTCGTTGCGACCGATGTTTGTTCTCCATTCAGAAAACGAACTAGGTCTTTCATGATATAGTGGTCTCCACCATAGTGGCCACCAACAGAATTATCTTCTACACCAAGATTATTCTCCTTGTTGAAATCTATTACTACTTCATCATAATAAACTTTATCTTTGTCAAAAGTACGTACTAAAAATTTATTATCTTCTATGTATCCTACAATTTCACCATATTCGCATACAATATGAATGTGTCTTCCTCCCTTGCTAGCTCCTCCAATCATGTTTAGCGTACCAATGGAACCATTTGCAAATTGCACAGAAACACACTGTCTGTCAACGATATCCATATCCGTTTGAAATACGCACTGACCGTATACATCTTTTTTCAAAAATTCTCGTTTCTCTTCAAGGGTGATTTCATCCAACGGTTTGTTGATACCCATCCATGTATAAAAAGGAATAAAATCTTTCTCAATCTGGAATTTTTCTGCATTAAACATACAACTTGCCTGATTCGGACATTCATGACAATATTTTGTCGCTCCGGCAGGTGCATTCTCTTTTGTAAAGAAAGATTTGGAACCAAAAGAAGACACGGCCTCCGGTGTGGTACTATTATTCAGCCAGCACATTAAGTCAGTATCGTGGCAACATTTTGCAAGTAACAACCCACTACCGCATTCTTTTTCACTACGCCATTTACCACGCACATAAGAATTCACAAAATGCCCATGCCAAACATGTTCATTTAACTGCATACTTATAATCTTACCAAGTTTTCCGCTATCAATAATGCTCTTTATTCCCGAGTAGAAAGGCGTATATCGAAGCACGTGACAAACAACCACTTTACAATTTTTTTCTTTTGCCTTCGCTTCAATGTCCAACAATTCCTGTTGTTTGGCCGTCACCGGCTTCTCAAGCAGAATATTGTATCCTTTTTCAAGAAGTGGCATTGTCATTTCATAATGTAGCTGATCCATGGTGCCGTTAATGACAACATCACATTTGACATCTGCTTGCAAAAATTCATCTAAGTTTTTGAAAATTTGACTATCCTGTAATTTAAATTGCTCTTTGCATTGACGACGCTTCAAACCATTGATATCAATAACACCGACGATCTCAAGTTCCTCTGGTGCTTCCTTTGCATACGCAGCATATCGTGAACTACGATCTCCATATCCTAAAATTACACAATTGATTTTTTTCATAGCGCTATCTCCTTATTTTTCCATCTCAAATATCTATCTTGCAAAATATAACTCGTGTCCATTGTCAATGCGGTCTAAGGTATATTCGTAGTCTGCAATATCCCTTCTCATTGTCCACTTGCCTGCTGTAAAGTCAGGAAATGGTACCGGCGCACCACCCATGGCAATGGAATCTTCACTAAGTGCTGTGATACACATATAAGTTGCCGCATCATAGATATCAATTGGTGGATGAAGATTATCTCTCACTGCTTCTATAAAGGCAGCAAATACAAGGTGGTCAATACCGCCGTGAACATCCTCACCTACATCCCCTTTCTGCCAAAGTGGATGATTATATTCTTCCTCGTACTGCTCAGCATTGCCCCACATTGGTCTCCAAGTCCATTCGTTTTTATGATGTTCTTCATTGTTATCTAAGAAAATACTATCGTTATCTTCCATGTACATTCCTTTGGTTCCATGAACCTCAAAACGTCTGGAATATGCCCTTGGAAGTGTGGTATCCAGTGTCAGGCAAACAGTCTGACCGTTGGCACATGTCAGTATTGTAGTAACAATATCACCCTGTGCAAAATCTACCTTCGCAAGTGGATCATTCTCTCCTTTATGCTCCAACACATACTGGTGCAATCCCTTGCTGCCGGATGAAAATGAAGAAAGGGTCAAAAATCTGTTACCATTATTAATGTCTAGCACTTTCGCAATTGGTCCGATTTCATGAGTCGGATAATTCTCACAATTACGATGAATGTAGTTGCGCAATCTGTAATGACGTTGTTCTTTTCCCTCCGTCACTTCTTTTCTCAAATCATGACAATATGCACCATTACAGTGCATGATATCACCAAAGACACCTTGTCTTACCATGTTCAGTGCCATGAGTTCTCTTTTTCCATAACAACAATTTTCCATGAACATAAATTCTGCGCCTGTTTCCTCATACACACGTATTAACTTGTAGCAATCGTCTACTGAATAAGCACCACCGGCTTCCAGCCCAACATATTTTCCGGCCCTCATTGCTGCGATAGCTACCTCAACATGAGTTTCCCATGATACAGCAATGTAGACCGCCTCTACATCCTCTCGTTTTAAAAGTTCATGATAATCTGTGGTAGTAAAAGGACGTTCTGCACCCGAATCCACAATCTTCTTAGCCGCTGCCTCCAATCTGTCCTCCAGCGGATCTGATAGTGCTACGATATCGACTCCATCTTTCTTCATGGGTATAATTGGATTTTCAATCATAAAACTGCCTCGTTGTCCAAGTCCTATCACTCCAATTTTAACTCGCCTTTTCATACTTTCTTCTTTTCTCCTACATTTATCATATTTTTTGCTCAATCTATTTTTATTTCAAGAATTGCAATTTCACCGGATTGCATATAAAATTCCACAGTATTATTTTCCGCAGGATAGACCTCTCCGGTTCTCAAATTCTTTAGGCTGCTAATCTCTTCTCCACCCGTATACGTTACACGAAGGTATCTTAACTCACCCGGGTCAACAGCCTCTTCTTGGTCACGAGGCTTTGTTACACCGCTATTGTTAATCAATGTCAGGAGGAGTTTATCCTCACATACATTCAGCATCTGAAGTATTTTTTGATTAATACGGAATGGAATCAGCTTTCTTATCGCAGAAAGCAAAGCAATGTCCAGACCACTCAAATCATAGTCATATCCATAAATAACAACGCTTCCCTTTCCATACGGACACTCGATAGCGTCTCCTTCTCCATCCATGCCTGCAAATGCAGGAAACGATGGCAGATACCCGCGATTAAGGAAAAGTTTCCCGCCATCTTCTACATAAGACGTGAACTTGTTCACATCATCTTCACTAAAATGGATATCGCCACTTAAAATCACACACGGATAGGTTTGCAGCAGTTCCTTTGACACATTCTGCAGAAATACATCATAGTAATCCCCATAAGGGCTATTGATTAACATGGTTGATTCATTATTGGCCGCCACACCGTGCCAACCGCCTGACCAGCATTCCGGCCATAGCATATCCACCAAAGACCATGTCATTTCATCGCCTTTATTATATGGGAAATAATCAAAACTTTTTCTAGTTTCTAATCCTGAATAGGCTCCATGGTAATAGTCGAGAACAATCGCCACTGGAGTGTAGCAAATCCCCCTGTTCGGGTTCTCTTTCACATACTGATAGAAATCCTTACAAATGAGACCATAAGGCGATGGTCTTAGTATCCCATTCTCGTCCTTTTCATCCAGACAGGAAATATAAGAACCCGCCTCAGCCACCATCTCACTGGCGCCTGCCATGTACACCATATGAAACAAACGCTTCATATAATTCATGGAATGCCCACCATGTACCAAGCTGGATTCTCCCCAGTATTTCCCTTTTCTATAATCTGTAATCGTTCCTGCATTCCATGCCGAGAAATCTATGGACCATGGTGTGCCGTACTGCTTGGCCGCACCTCGATTCAATGCCATATGCCACTGCGCTCCATTGATGTTCTCACCCACTTCACTATTTAAAATATCGAATCCAAATTCTCCTGCATAGTGATGAAATGGGTAGTGCCCGTTCATGGATATCCATGGATGAGGTGCATCTCCGACATACTGTCTCATAAGAAAATTTTTCATGGCTTCTAACGCCTCCTGGCGATTTTTAGGAGGCTTAGAATACCCGGCATGAATCTCTCTGCCTGAGCCATCGATACAACCATCCAGGTGGGTAAAGGAATACCCCCATTCAGCTGCAATTGCATGGCTTATATTATAACTGTCCTTCTCCACTCCCATTTCATGGAACCGAATAGCTCTGCTCTCATCCGTATCCTCATCCGAAGTAAGACGTTCCAGAACAAAGCTGAATTCTGATCCTCTAAGAGGAATTGTCTTCCAAAGTTCTTTCTGCTTTTCTGTTAACTTTATCATTTAAGTCGTCTCCTTAAAGGAACTTATTTTAATTGAATCTCCAGTACCGCCATGCCTCCTGCCGGAAGAGTCAAGGTAGTTGTATTATCGATATTCTCCAGCGCAGCATCTGCATAAATTTCTTTTACAGAAGACACACTCTTGCTTCCCTTGTAAACCACAGTAACCTCAGAAGTCTGAGAAGCATCTACTTTCTCCGGTTCGGTTGCTGTCTTAGTTACTCCTTTGTTGTTAATGAGTGTCACATACATGGTGTCATTCTTCACATTGGTGATATACTGTACATCACCTTCTACTGAAAATGGAGACAGCTCACTTAATAAATCCTTTAAAATCTCATCCAAATCTTCTACACTATAGTCCGGTCCGTATACAATTACTCTTCCCTTACCATAGTCTGTGCTCTCTTGAAATTCCGGGAACTTCTTGATATAAGCCGTATTTAAAACGAGGATTCCGCCTTGCTCCACATATTCTTTGTACAACTCTGCTTCCTTTGAGGAAAGTTTCATATCTCCGGAAAGCACCAATGCCGGATAGCTATTCAATACTTCTTGAGATGCATTCTGAAGCAACACATCAAAACTATCTCCATAAGGACTGTTAATCATGGTGCCTGTTTCGTCCTTGCTATCTTCTATAACCCATCCACCAGGCCAAATCATATCCATCAGGCTCCAGGTCATCTCATCTCCCTCTGTATAATCGAAGGTAGCAAAACTTTTCTTGCTGTCAACTAATAATCCGGAATAAGAGCCATGATAATAATCCAACACCAATCCAATCGGAGTATAAGTAATACCTACATCTGTATTGGCTTTCAAAAATTGGTTGAATTTCTGACAAGTCTCTCCATATGGAGTCAATTGATAAAATCCTTCCTCATTGAGAGTATTTGAAAAACTCAAAGGACCGCCGCCCTCCGCCACCAGAACATCTGCGCCACTCATATAACTCATAAGGAAGCTTCTTTCCATCAGGTTCATGGAATGTCCGCCTTGTGGATGGCTGGCGGTACCCCATGTACCGCCCTCTCCATCATTTAAAATGGTATAATCCAAAATTCGTTGACACCACCAGTTGGAAAAATCCACGCCCCATGGAAGGCTATATTGTCTCGCCGCACCTCTGTTAAAAGCCAAACGCATTTGATAGTTGCTTACATTTTCCCCTATTTCTGTGAGGAGCGCACTTGCGCCATTTTCGGCTGCGTAATGATGCCATGGATAATGTCCATTCATGGCATACCATTCTGTTCCGTTAGAAACATACTGATTCTGAATAAATTCCTTTATCTTTTTCAGTGCCTCTGTCGGTGTTTTTGGTGCATTGATTCCCGAAAAATTCGTTTCTATCTTTCTACCTGCACCATCTATTTTTCCATCCAGATGCGTAATGGAATATCCCCACTCGGCTGCTGCAATGCCCGGAAGCAAAGAAAACGTATCTCCGAGTTCATATTGAGTAATGGAGCGTTCCAAATGCTTTCGGTCAAATCTTTGTTCCGATACAATCTGAATTTCAAACTGGAAGTCTTGCCCCTTTGTAAGTCCAGGTGTCATCCAAAGCTCCGGATTTTTAATATATTCATTTGATTCATAAGCAACCTGTTCTTCCTTGTCTGTATTAGAAGTTGGGTTTTTCCCAATAGGTTCTTTTTCCTGACAACCAACCATGCTCACTGTCATCACGGTAGCCAAGAAAAGCACTGTGATTTTTTTTAATCCTTTCATATAAACCCCTTTTCGTTTCCTAGTTTAATTTAAATTCTAAGATACGGATTTCTCCTGCCGGAACTGTAATGGTGGCTTGATTACCCATTGTCTCTAATGATGCATCACATTCATACACTTCTGTTACAGAAGCCACATTATGAACTCCGTTGTAAGAAACGGTCACTTTAGATTTTTTGCTAGAATCAACGTCTGCTGCCTTATAACCAGTTTTTGTTACACCGTCATTATTGATCAATGTCACATAAATAGTGTTGTCCTTCACATTCGTCATGTACTGAATCGAACCTTCTACGTTCACTGGTTGATACATTGCAATCTGTTCCCGAAGAATGCTATCTAATCCCGTTAAATCGTAATCGCTTGTTCCGTACACAATGACCTTACCATCTCCATATGGCATATTTTCATCAAACACACCGCCAAACAAGTCTATGTAAGCGTAATTCAGAATCAGTGTTCCACCGTCATTGACATATTGTTTGTATCGTTGAACATCAAATTTTACTTTATTATCTGCATTTCCTTCAATGTCTCCGGAAAGAACAAGGACTGGATAGCTATTGAGTACATTCTGCTCCGCATTAGACAAGATAATATCGAAACTATCTCCATAAGTACTGTTATTTACCATTGAATCTACTTCTTTCTTATCAGAACGTTTCGCACCAGATAACCATGCATCAGAACCCCAGATTTTCTCCATAAGTTCTTTCGTCATCTTGTCACCGGAGTCATAATCAAATGTTGCAAAAGATTTCTCTTCTTCTTTTTCCAACGTCTTTTGAATACCGGCATAAGAACCATGATAATAATCTAACACAATGCCCACCGGTGTATATGCCGTTCCAACCTTTGTTTTTTCTGTAAATTGATAAACCGTTTGCAATGTTTTACCATAGCCTGTCAAATTTAAGATTTCGTTGTTGTTTTGTAGGGACATCGCACCACCCGCTTCAGCAACAATGGTGTTCGCACCACTCATATATCCCATAATTAAGCTTCGTTCTAAAAGGCTTAAGGAGTGACCAGAATTTGTACCTGTTGCGACATCAATCGAACCAATTTTTTTATTCCAGTCACTATATCCATTTGGATTATACATATATCCGTCGTGCCACATAGAGAAATCGATTCCCCAAGGCAAATTATACTGACGCCCTGCACCACGCGCAAATGCCGCATGCATCTGATAATTATTCATTGATTCTCCAATTTCTGTAGAAATAACCGTTGCTCCGAATTCTGCTGCGTAGTGATACCAAGGATAATATCCATTTAAAGATAACCATTCATCCTCTTCCGCATTAATCCCATACTGGTTCTCGATAAAACTCTTCATCTTAGCTAACGCATCCTCATCCGAAGTTGGGGACGCATTTGCAAACGTTGATTGAATCTCATTTCCCGAACCATCTGTTTCACCATCCAACCACACAAGCGAATAACCCCATTCTTTGGCTGACTTAGACGGAAGAAGAGAGTCTGTCTCTCCCACCTTGAAATTCTCTAAGGCATTATAATATGATGTTTTATCTGTACCTACAGACGCCCAAGTAGAGTTTGCCTCTACATCAAATTGAAAAATTTTATCATCTTCCAATCCCGGTGTGTTCCACACAGACATATCAGATATCATATCATTTGCATCCAATACAACCTTATAAGAACCATTTGCAATTTTCTTCAAACGAACCAAATCTACAACATTGATTTCATTATCTTGCGTCACATCGTAATTGGTTCTTTCGTAATCTCCACTTGTAACAATTTTCGCTCCTGCTACTGTTGCATCAATAGCATAATTACTATTCAAATCATAAACGCCGTAGTTCGCAGCTTCAAAATCTTCAATCACTCCAAGGTAATTACCATATTCTTCCCCGGTTTTTAAAGCAGTCGTAAATTTCGCTTTATCTGTTACGAAACCAAACTCATTAATGCGGAAATCTATTTCCGAGTTAGTTGTAGTTATCATCGGAATCAAAGCTATAAACTCATTGGCTTTCACATCTGACAATACTTGCTCTGTCCAACCTGGCGCGTACGTTACCTCTTCTTTTCCAAATGTCAGCCACCCTGAGAACCCTGCTGGAATACTCATTTTTCCATTCGTAGTAGTTTCCACTACTGTACCATGTTCACTGACCAAAGTATATGTAATGTCATTATATGGCCACCACACGCCTTTGTTTGTATCTGTTCTGAATAAATTGCTTGCAGTACATAACGCCATATTGAAATCTACATCTGAATCCGTATCTAGATAGAATGCAAATCCATCATAGGAAAATTCTGCTGAATTATTTGCGTCTTCCCCTGATTTCAATTCCAAACCAGTCATATTTGATGAATCGAATCGGAGTGCTTTCATATCTCTTGTAATCAGATACTTCCTCTCCTGTTTTACATCCATCTTGTCTATGGCATAGTCCTCGTTAACATCTCCATTTTGGAAATCATATTTCAAATTTTCAAAAGAAGCAATGTATGCTTCTGAATCAGTTACAAACGCAAGGTCATCTATCCAAACACAGCCTAAAGTATTGGTAATTTCAGCAGAAAATTCATTTACCCACTTCAAATCTCCTGTAAATGATGTGATGGAAGGATATCCAATCGCTGCAGTCAAATCATCATATCCGATTACAATCGTTCCTTCGAATCCTGCTGGCAACGAGATTCCACCATTCCCTTTTCCAACAGTTTTAACTCCATTCATAGAAATCAGGGTGTAATCCAAATCCGCATTTGTTATTGTACGGCTTATACAATATTCGCTTCCAGACCATAAACGTAATCTTAAATTCAGTGTTGTACTAAATTCTGTCTTGATTTCAAGTGATATACCATCATAATCACTTGCATTTGCACTAAAATCCTCTCGCGGCCAACCGTTTGCAGCATATCTATGTCCTACATTACTGTTACCCGAAATTCTTACCCAATTGTCTCCGTCAGCACGTTCTTCCACGGTAGCAATTGCAGCTGTGTCTGGGTCTGCAAAGTCATTTCCACTATCATTCAGAGCATAATCCGCTCCTACAGCATAACTGTTAAAATCATCATAGTACTGAACATAATCCTTCGGGTATGGAACATATAAAAATTCAACAAAGGATTCCACATCTGTTACGAAAGAAATATCATCTACATATACTGCGCCAGTTGTATGTGTTATTTCAACTGCCATTACATTAATATATGCCAGGTCATCGTACCCACGTTCTTTAATACCTTCAAATGCAGACGACCAACCTCCTGCGTTTGTTAGTTCTTCATATCCGATGATTACCCAACCCTTATATCCTGCCGGGAGCGGCACTCCGCCATTTCCTTTTCCAACGCTTTTGGCTCCATCTTCAGAAATCAGAGTGTAATCCAAATCACTATTGAGTGCTGTTCTGGTAATTCCCCATGTACCAGCGTGGAATTGCAGATTAAATGTCGTATCTTCTTCCACATTTACCCAGACTGCAACGCCCTCGTAATCCGTAATCTTTCCGGAAAAGTCAGTTCTCGGATATCCATCTGCAACATAT
>JAZRPT010000038.1:0-5482 GCA_045649385.1 Faecalimonas sp.
ATATCCAACACACCATCCTCCTTCACGGCTCGAAGAGTTAGCAAGGCGTACATTTCTCCATTCTCCCCCTTCGATTTTTTTCTAGACAACACCAAACCGCTGCGCACTGATGCCAGTTCGCACAAGGCTATTTTTTTGCTCATGGATGTCATGCGCGAAAAATAACATAAGAATAGATATTAATCAAGTCTTTTTTGTTGTTATGCACAAAAAAGAACAATAAAGTGAAAAAAATGCACTTTATGAAAGTTGAAGATTCTTGGTTCTTTGTCTAACATTGTGGAATGACCAGATGGAGGAAGAGAAAAATGAAACTGATTCAACGCCGCGGATTTGGTTATCGCAACTTTCAAAACTACCGGTTAAGAGTATTAATCGAATGTGGGCGAATTTTAGTATAAAAAATCAAATTCCACAATGTTAGGACTTGGCCCCTTTTTTCCCTCAAAACAGCTACACGAAAAAGGCTGACTTCGTATGAAGTCAGCCTTGTGATACCCTTTGAGAAGGGTACGTCTCCGAGGACACGGATAAAAAACAAGAAAAATTAAAACCTTATCTGTAAGCATTTTATAAAATCGCTCAAAGGGGTTAAGATTGGTCTTTTGGGGCTTTTTTTCATTTTTTTTTCGCCATCCGTCCCTTGACAAATTCTGTACTACATGTATAATGGCCTCAGATAACCTCCCACGCTTAGGGTTGGAATCCGTTGATTCCTTCAACTGCGCACATGGGGAGGGTTTTTATTTTGTATGGAATACCTTAAGCCGCATCTCTCCCTATCCCAACAAGTCGCTCTGCTTCAGCAGCGTGGGCTTGTGGCAGATGCATCGCTTCTGGCCTCGCGTCTGAGGGATGTGGGATATTACCGCTTCATCGCCTATCTGCATCCTTTCCGTGTCCGAAACTCGAACGGACAAATTGCGGACAACTACGTACCGTAATTTCACCAGAATAATTTCAATCACTATTTCATGAGCTGCGATTTAGACTTATTGAATATTACATCGACGGATTTAGAAACGTGGGCAAATTCCCTCGAAAGTCGTGCGCAATTGCCCCAGCTAATCGAAAAACTTATTTTGGCCACAGCTCCTGATGTGCTTAAATGTCGCATTCCCTATGGTGATGATATTGTACAGCCAGGATATGATGGTGTTGTCCTTGCAACCAAAGATTGCCGTCATGTTCCTGCCGGTATTTCTTACTGGGAGATGGGAACCAATAAGAATGTTTTAGTAAAGGCTAAGGGGGATTATGATAAGAGGTCAAACAATGCGACTACGGCTAATATACAAGATAAAACTTTTGTATTCGTAACGCCAAGACGAAGTGGGACGCTTCACACATGGGGCAACAAAGTCAGGTCTGAAAAGATTTGGAAAGATGTCAGGGTAATTGATGCGAGCATCTTAAGTAACTGGATAAACGAACATCCTTGTGTAAAACTCTGGTTCTTGAAAATCATTGGGAAACATGTTCAAGGAGTAGAGCATTTGGAGTGGTTGGCAGAAAAATGGAAGAAAGTTTGCTCGCCTCAGCTGCCTGATATATTGTTCGAATATGAAGTAAAAAGACATGCCAAGAACGTATCGGATTGGTTTAACCAATGCAGTGAGAAATACTTGGATATACATGCTGAATCAGAAGAGGAAGCCTTTGCCTTTTTATTCGCTTTGTTTAGCGAGGAGCCGTTCAAGAAATATCTAAGTAGGACAATAGTAATATCAAACATAGAAGCCATTGATAGTTTGAGGTTTTACATCAACAGGGATTTGGTTCCAATTATAACTAACAATGATGTAGGACGTCATATTTGCACGACTGAGCCCTGTACCCACATCATTCGAATTACTACCAGCGAGGAGATTTATCCGTCTCCGTTTAGACTGAACTTGGGGCTTCTTTCTTCTGCGGCAATTGAGCAAACTGCCGCTATGTATTTCAAAACTTATCGAGAACAACAATCCGTTATTCGAGAATCGGGCTTTTCCAGAACCGTACTTCGACAACTTTTAAGCAATAATCGATGTTTAAAGGAGCCAAAATGGTTCAATGATACCGCGATTGATAATGATTTGTTGATAGCACTGTTACTCTGTGGATATTGGATAGTATCTTCGGAACCATCTGCTAAAGAATGCTTTCATAATCAGTTTATATCAAAAATCAGAGGAATCGATGAAAAAACGTGCGATGAAACATATTCAGACCTTCTAGCCTTATCGGAAGTGCCAGACTCCCCAATCTGGCATGAGAGTTACGATGGAACTCATTATTTCGGGATGAAAACATATACCGAAACTTTGCGAGCACTGGTTACAAGAAATAGAATAAAATCTAACCATTGGGAGCGTTTTGTTGATTGTGCTTTTAAAATCTTCCATGAAGCAATATTTAACGACAGCTCTGCAACTCTGAACATCAAAGAATACATTTTAAGAGTCTGCATCTTGCTCGATTCCATGGGAGCGGAAGTATTTCGTTCTTCACTCTTCAGTCCAAGTAGGATTAGAGACCGCATTGCTGAAATATTATTTTCAATCCCGTTTCAGGAGATAATATCGAATAGTGGAAAACATTTGCCCCTTATCGCAGAATCGTGGCCTGAGCAATACCTCGAAAAACTTTCACGATTCATTGACACCGGTGACAAAGAACAGGTTTCATTAGTGTGTAAACAATATTTGTGGGAAGTAGTGCAGAGTTTAGAATGTACAGCTGTTGTTCCTCGTTTTTTTGAGCATTCTGTGCTCATACTAACAAAGTTGCATAATATAATGGAAAATGATAGAGATGCGATACGAGAGGCTGTATATAACTTGTTCTGTTGGTGGCATCCTCAAACGAATGCCTCGGCATCATCAGCAAATCGCGTTGCCTCCAAACTTCTTTCCATAAATCGAGATTTAGCATGGTACATTGCTACGCGTATGTTTAAGGTAAGCGGGGATTATGCTTCGGTTAACTATTCTGCAAGATTTAGAGGCGGAGAGTGGGTGATCCCTGAATGCAATAGAGAAGATCAGAGTCAGTGCGAAATTTTGAAAAATTGGGCAGGAATTGTAGGGGCATGGAAACACCTTGACAAGGGGGAAATAATAGCGCACATCAATATTCTTCACAGACTGACGTATGAAGATAGAGAAACATCTTGGAAAAATATTCAAGAAAGTATACATAATCTTTCTGAAGAAGATAAAACAGGATGTCACATGAGCATTAGACAGTATGTGAAGATGCTTTATCGCAACATAAATGAAACTAAAAACGTAGATTTTATCACTCTTAAGAAATCTGCAGTAAGCTGCATACATAATACCCCCATAGAGAATCCTTACCTGCGAGAATCGTGGATTTTCTTATATGAAACACATAGATTATTGTCTGTGAAAAAATACACAGGTAAGGAGGATTTGTGCAGAATGAGGTTATCTCGCTGGGCCATACGAAGGCTCAGAATGCAAAATTGTACAGCTTATCAGAAGTTGCTTATATCGGATTCTTCGGATACATCGTTGCTTGGCATGACTTTATGCTCCCAACTGAATGAATTAGAGTTGTTCGAGTTTCTTAAACAATGCGCATGCGACAGGTTTCTTCACGAGAGCAAATTACAGAGTTTAATTCGAGTTATTATTCTGAATACTGAGCAAAATAAATACAACAGGCTTTGCATGCAATTAGAGAAAGTTCTATCTCCTGAAGAATTGTTTCCTCTTCTGCTTACAATGCCTTGGAGTACTACACTATGTAAAATGGTGAACAGACTTCCTTATGATTTCAGGGAAAAGTATTGGACTTCTGCAAATTCGTTTATTCTCACCGATGATCGAGAAAGCAATATTCTTTTGATAGAAAGGCTTATTGAGGCAGGGCGCTCAGAAATAGCGTTAAAATCCATGTGGTATAAGATATTTCAACAAACTTTACATGATTACGAAGTAGCGTTGCTTTGTAAGGTTTTAGACAACCTTTATAAGCAAAATAATTTGCCATCTATTATATCAGGCATTGAATATGAGATTAGCAAGGCGTTGGAGCTCTTGGAAAAAATCAGTATTTCTCATAATAAGCTCGTTTATTGGGAGTTTAGGTATGGACTAGATACATATTGCAGAGACATGTTATCTGAGCGCTTGATGATTTGGCTGTGGGAACATCCTCGGCACTTTGTGCGTTTGATAAAACATTATTCTTATATCGTAAGGAAAGAAATCACTAATCCCATACTTTCAAAATTGTACATGAGGATTTTCCGTGAGGCTGGTATGATTGGATTCGTTCCATCCAACTTTTCGTTTTATAACTGGGTAGAGCAATGCGTACATTATGCAAGTCTGTATGATTGTATTTCTCCGGTAAGATACGATTGCATTCGAATACTCGGGCTCACCCGTAAAAAATATGGCGCAGGATGGCCTAATGATGATATCTGTCGAGCGATTGATTTTATTCACAATAAAACGGTTGAAGGCGCATTTGTAAGTGGCATCATTTCATCTGTCGGGTGTTATTGTGTTCCTCCGTCAGATTATGGACTCGGGTGCAATGCAATAAATGCCTTTGAGAAGCAAGCAAGAAATATTGAACCAAAGTATCCGCGAATTGCAGAACTCATTCGAACAGCTGGAGCTTTTTATCAAAGGGATGCAGATATGCAGAGAGATGAAAGTAAAATATTGCGACGCTTGGGTAAGCCGTTTTAACTTCCCTTTCATATCCACTCGTTGAACTTGTTTGCATTATGGAGGAAAACTATTGCACTTTTCTTATTGATGCTGTAGCCTTTCAGAAATGAGCCTATTGCCTCAAAATAAAATCGAATCCAACGAGCCTGAAACAGACCCAAAAAATCAAATTCCACAATGTTAGGACTTGACCCAATAAGCTCCGCCAATCGCCAGTGAGTCAGCATGTCTCTTATTCCTTTGCTATGGGGCATAATGTATGGGATGGTAGGTGTAAGAAATGATAAACAAAAAACCTACATCCAAAAGAATGCAGGTTTCTTAGTACACGAGAAGAGATTCGAACTCCTGACCAACTGTGTGTAAGACAGCCGCTCTACCACTGAGCTACTCGTGCTTTTGTTTGTGGTTTGTTGTGCACTGGGTGCGCCGCAATTATAGCAGGGTTTGAAGATGATTGCAAGCTTTATTTTGTAAAAAATGCGATTTTTTTCAATTTTTTGTAAATTTGTGCAATTTTTGAGTAAAAAAGAGGCGCAAATGGGCATTTTGTAGCCGATTTGCGCCTGAAGAGGTGATTTTTTACCCTGATTTATTTCGTGACGAGGCTGTGGCCGGTCATTTCAGCGGGCTGGGCAATGCCGAGGAGGCTGAGCAGGGTGGGGGAGATGTCTGCCAAGATCCCGCCGCTCAATTTCACTTGGTCTTGGTCGGGGCCGCAGTAGATGAGGTCTACCAAGTTGGTGGTGTGAGCGGTGTGGGGGGAGCCGTCGGGGTTGAGCATGTTCTCG
>JAZRPT010000039.1:0-17589 GCA_045649385.1 Faecalimonas sp.
AAGTTATCTACTTTTACAAATGGTGCAAGATAGGTGTCGAATGATGAAAATGCCTGTGCTCCTGCCCATTCATTTTGCATAATACCTAAGAAGTTTACCATCTGGTTACACAATGTAGATAAGTGTTTAGCAGGTGCTGATGTAATCTTTCCAACCACTCCGCCAAGACCTTCTTGAATCAATTGTTTCAATGACCATCCTGCACAGTAACCTGTAAGCATAGACAAGTCATGAATGTGGATGTCAGCATTTCTATGTGCATTGCTAATTTCTTCATCATAGATTTCTGACAGCCAGTAGTTTGCTGTAATTGCTCCTGAGTTACTCAAGATAAGACCACCCACAGAATATGTTACTGTAGAGTTCTCTTTTACACGCCAGTCATTGACATTTACATAGTTGTCCACGATTTCTTTATAATCAAGAACCGTCGACTTCATGTTACGAATTTTTTCTCTTTGTTTACGATACAAGATATAGCCCTTCGCAACTTCGCTATATCCTGCTTGAATAAGCACAGATTCTACACTGTCCTGAATATCTTCCACACGTACAAATCCATCTTTAATCTTTGCACTAAAGTCCGCTGTTACTTTCAATGCAAGCATATCAATAATATCCGGATGTGTGTCCATTTCTTGTGCTTCAAATGCTTTCGTGATAGCCGCTGCTATCTTTTGCAGATTAAAATCTGCAATCTTCCCATCTCTCTTCTTTACTTGATACATCTTTCTTCCTCCGTACAAAATACAACCCTCGTTCAATAATTGTAACACTAAGATTTGTGTTCGTCAATATAAAAAACAACAAGATATTGTGCTTTTTTATAATTTTAAAGACACAATATCTTGTTGAAATTACTTGTGATTATTAGAAAATACATCCGCCACTTCACTAATAGTTATGTATGCATGATGGTCTATGTCGTGAACGAGTTCCTTCATTCTAACGACTTGATAACGATTGACTATGAAGTATATCATCCATTTATCCTTGCTGGAGTATCCACCCTTCGCTTCCAGGTAGGTTACGCCACTTCCAAACACTTCACATAGTTTATCACATATTTCATTTGGCTGTTCCGTAATGATAATTGCACACTTGGCCCTGTCAATACCATCAACAATAAAGTCTATGGTCTTTAACGCCGCCGCATATGTCACAATGGAGTACAGGGGTAATATCCAGCTGTTTAAAACGAATCCACAAACAATATAAAGTACCACATTATAAACCATTACAAAGGTTCCAACCGTAATTCCAAGCGGCTTTGCAAAAATGACTGCCATAACTTCAATCCCATCCATGGCACCACCATATCGAATTGCAATTCCACTTCCGATACCAGAGATAACACCGCCAAACAATGCACAAAGCAGCAAATCCGTTCCCGCCAATGGAGATGCAATACTAACATCAATTGGTAATACATCGGTAATCAACCATGCAAATACTGAATAGGCGCATACGGCATAGACAGCATACAGAGTGAATGTTAGCCCTTGCTTCTTCAAGCCAAATATAAACAATGGAATGTTTAAAACGATAAGAAAAATCGAGAGGGTCAAACATCCAGGTGTTAATTGATCTAAAAGGATGGATGTCCCCGAGATTCCGCTGTCATATAAATTTACCGGCATTAAAAAAACTGTAATACCAAATGCGTTAACAATACCGGCAATGGTAAGCATCATCATATTAGTTATTCGTATTTTTTTCAGTGTATTCTTTAATTCTTTCATTTCATATCCCCTAACTATAATCTAACTATATTATATATACTTTCACAGAAAACACAACCCAGAAAAAGGGGGTAATATAGTTGACATTCTGTTGAAAGATGCATATAATAATATCGATACAAGGGAGTAGTTCACACTAGAAATAGTGTTATGCATAACGTCATCACGCTTTTGAAGCCGGGATGCATACTGAGATAAGAACGAGACTTTATCGCACATTTTTCATGCGATGGAGTCTCTTTTTTGTTGAATAAAAAGTGCTTATAACAAAGACCAGACTTCTCGCCACATATTTTATTATAGGAGGGAAAGATATGTTATTTGTTGAGTTACTATTATTAGCACTTGGTTTTGTACTACTCGTAAAAGGCGCCGATTGGTTCGTGGAGGGAACATCAGGAATTGCTGACAAATTCGGAATCCCACAATTGGTTATCGGTCTTACCATCGTTGCTATGGGAACTAGTGCACCGGAAGCGGCTGTAAGTATTACTGCTGCTTTGAAAGGCAATGCAGACATTACTGTAGGAAATGTTGTTGGAAGTAATATTTTGAATATCTTTATTATTCTTGGAATTGCTTCTGTCATCACGTCCATTGCAATTGCAAAGACAACTATCCGTTACGAAATTCCGATTATGTTAGCAGCCACATTACTTTTATTAGTGTGCGGTGCAACAGGCGGAACCATCAACCTATTAGAAGGTATTATCATGTGGGTGTGCTTCCTTGGATATTTAGGATACATGTTTGCCTTAATGAAAAAAGGGGAAATGCAGGCAGAGGAAATAGAGACGAAAGAGACTCCTATCTGGAAGTTGCTTTTAATGGGTATCATTGGTCTGGTACTGATTATTTGGGGCAGTGATGTGACAGTTGACGCAGCAACCTCTCTTGCAAAGATGTTCGGAATAAGCGAAAGATTTATCGGGCTAACCATTGTTGCACTTGGAACATCGCTTCCGGAGTTATTTACTTCCGTAGTGGCAGCTCGCAGAGGAAAAGCAGACATCGCAATTGGAAATATTGTAGGAAGTAACATTTTCAATATCTTATTTGTAGTAGGAACATCTGCTGTTATTATTCCGGTTGCATTCGTATCAAGTTTTGTAATTGACTGTATTGTTGCAATCTTAGCCGGAATTGTTTTGTGGCTATGCACATTCCGTAAAAGAAAGCTTACAAGAATGGGCGGAATATTTATGTTAATTTGTTATCTCGCATACTTTTTGTATTTGCTTTTTTAGATAATTAGATAAGATACGGCATGGTACGTGAAAATACCATGCCGTTTCGTTTTCTTTTCCCCTATTTTATCTACATCCCGCGCAATTTTGCACTTGGTATATATTTCTGCACTACTGCAAGAAACTCTCTCATTTCTTCCGCACTGCATCCCCTTGTTCTCTGTCCAATCAAATCACCGGAATCCACAAAGTTTTGCAAGAAATACTTTTCTGTCCCCTGAAGCCATTGTCCAATCAATTCAAAATTCTCTTTGAAATGATAATTCTTCACAACGGTTGTCCGAAACTCATATGGCACATGTCCTTCTTTTAGATAAGAAACACTTTTTTTGATAGCATCAATATCCAGCGTCTCTACACCTGCTGTAATTCCATAGCTTTCCGGACAATTCTTAATGTCCATCGCCACATAGTCAACCAAATCGTTTTCGACTAGAGCTTTTAATTTATCTGGAAAACTTCCATTGGTATCTAACTTAATGGCAAATCCCATGTCTTTTATTTTACGCATAAAGTTTTCGATATCCGGTTGTAGCAATGGCTCGCCACCACTAATGCATACCCCATCAAGAATTCCTTGACGTTTACCCAAGAATGCAAAAAACTCTTCTTCACTTAGTTCCGGCTCTTTAGAAATATCCACTACTAAAGAAGCATTGTGACAAAATGGGCAACGGAAATTGCAGCCTGCCGTAAATACCGTACACGCTGTTCGCTCCGGAAAATCCAATAATGTTAGTCTCTGTAAACCTTGTATTCTCATGTTATAATTTCACCCCAATTTAATGATATTCCAAGAAAAAGTTACTTGAAAATCTCAATACTTCTTCCCAATATCCCTTTCATATGCGCAATCGCAATCCCGTAATTGGTCATCGGTACCTTCGCATCCTCTGCGCATTTCAACCGATACTTCATCTCACGTTCATTGAGCATACATCCACCACAGTGAATCACCATTTTATGGTTTGATAAATCATCTAGGAATTCTGTACCACTGGTAAATGCAAATCGGATATCTTTGCCTGTATATTCTTGAATCCATTTTGGAAGTTTTACGGTTCCAATGTCCTCGCACTGACGATGATGGGTACAACCTTCAGAAATCATTACTGTATCTCCATCCTGCAAATCATCTAATGCATTGGCACCTCTCACAACAGTTTTTAAGTCACCTTTATAGCGGGCCATTAATATAGAAAAGGAAGTGAGTGGTATGTCTTCTGGGACAAGCTGCGCTACTTTTCCAAACACTTGACTATCTGTGATAATAAGACTCGGTTTCACTTGCAACTTATCAAGCATTTCTGAAAGTTCAGTGTCCTTCACTACAACTGACACTGCCCCCGCTTCCAAGATATCGCGAATGGTCTGTTGCTGTGGCAGAATCAATCTGCCTTTCGGTGCCGAGCCATCAATTGGAACAACCAATACCACGAAATCCAAGGGTTTAATTAAGTCGCTTACAATCGGTTTATAAACATCTGCTTTTGGAACTGCATTTGCAATCATTCTTTTTAGTTCCTCGATATTTTCACCTGTCGTTGTGCTAACCCAAATACAATCTATACCATTTTCTGCATTACTCTTGATGGCATTATCTATAATCAAATCCTTCTTATTATAGACAACAATGTATGGAATCTCTTTGTCTTGTATCTTGGCTAAAATACTCTCATCCGCTGTGGTCATTCCATTCTTTCCATCTATCACCACAAGCGCAACATCCGTCTTGTTTAACATCTGATACGCTTTTTTTACGCGAAGTTCGCCCAATTCTCCCTCGTCGTCCAAGCCCGGAGTATCGATAAATACAACTGGACCTAGTGGTAGAAGTTCCATTGTTTTCATAACCGGGTCAGTAGTTGTACCCTTTACATCTGACACGATTGCAAGGTCCTGCTCGGTAATTGCATTGATGATGCTCGACTTCCCTGCATTACGTTTTCCAAATATTCCAATATGCAAACGTTCTGATGTTGGTGTGTGATTCATACACATACTCCTTCCTAATTATAATTAAAACCGAAAATCCCGCCGATTATCTTCCTCAATCGCACGTAAATTTTCCATGACAATCTGACGAACCTTTTCCTTTGGAATGGTGTGCAATTCCTTCTCAATCAACTGTTCGCCAACTTTCTTTGTATCCTCCGAAGCATAGTCAGTCAGGTACTCTTTTAAAGTCATTAATGCATTCGGCTGACAGCAGTTTTGAATTTGCCCACTCTTGCATAACTCCATAAAACGGTCACCGGTACGACCTTCCCGATAACATGCCGTACAAAAGCTCGGCACATAACCCATTTCCATAAGCCACTTTACGACCTCATCTAAGGTTCTTGTATCGCTAACCTCGAACTGTTCAGAACCCTTCTCATCCTCTGTTTCCGAATCTGCATACCCTCCAACGCTGGTTTTCGAGCCACCGCTAATCTGGGACACGCCTAGTTTCAGTACTCGTTCACGGCAAGCCTGACTTTCCCTTGTGGAAATAATCATGCCCGTATACGGAACCGCAATCCGAATACATGCAATAATCTTTGCAAAAATGTCGTCGCTGATTCCATTTGTAAAGGAATCGATATCAATATCATCCGCATTGCGAAGGCGAGGCACACTAATGGTGTGTGGGCCCACTCCCCAAACGGTTTCCAGATGTTCTGCGTGCATCAAAAGTCCTGCAAATTCATAGCGGTATTTATCAAGTCCGAACAACACACCTAGACCAACATCGTCAATGCCGCCCTCCATGGCGCGGTCCATTGCCTCTGTGTGATAAGCATAATCATGCTTCGGTCCTGTAGGGTGGAGTTCCAAATAACTCTCTTTATGGTAGGTCTCTTGAAATAAAATATAAGTCCCAATACCCGCATCCTTTAGTTTTCGATAATTCTCCACCGTTGTTGCTGCAATATTCACATTCACTCGGCGAATTTCGCCATTTCTATGTTTGATTCCGTAAATGGTTTCGATACATTCTAAAATATATTCAATGGGATTATTCTTTGGGTCCTCACCGGCTTCCAATGCCAAACGCTTATGTCCCATATCTTGAAGTGCAATGACCTCTTTTCGTACTTCCTCCTGGGTCAGTTTCTTTCGTGGAATGGTCTTGTTCTTTGCATGATACGGGCAATATGTACACCCATTGACACAATAATTAGATAGATACAATGGTGCAAACATCACAATTCGATTTCCGTAGAAATCCCGCTTGATTTTTGCTGCCAGTTCATAAATCTGCTGATTCTTTTCCTCAAGTTCACACGCCAACAACACAGAGGCTTCTCGATGGGTCAGACCTTTACAAAGTTTCGCCTTTGCAATAAGTTCCGTAATCAGTTCTTCATTATTTTTATTTTCCTCCGCATACTGCAAGGTTTCCAGAATCTCTTCATGATTGATAAATTCTTCTGCCATTTTCGATGCCGGATTATATTTATACATCACTTATTTGCTCCTTCCACTTAACCAATCACCTCTTGAAACTACTACTTCATAGCCAATGACTTCCATTCTCTCTTGCAAATCCTGTACACATTCTGCCGCCTCTAGACCGGTATGCACTTTATCGTTATATAACAAATATTTTTCTCGAACCATACTTGGAGATAAATTTGGCATAACCACATTTGCGCCTGCCATTATTCCAAGTTCACGGCCATTTGGCGAAATAGTTCCAAGTGCCGTCGTTGCCGGAAGAAGTACATTTGGCAACATGAGCCTTAACAGCCCCAACATAAAAAGCGTTAATTCCAATGTCCCTGACGTTTCCTTTGCAAATGGTGTATCCTTGTGCGGAATAAATGGTCCAATTCCTACCATGTGTGGTTTTAAATCGGCAATGAACATCATATCCTCCGCCAAGTGCTCTGCTGTCTGATATGGCAAACCCACCATAAAGCCACAGCCCACTTGATAGCCAATATCTTTTAATTTTCGAAGGCATTGCTGACGCGCTTTTGCAGACAGCTCTGCCGGATGTAACTGTGCATAATGTTCTGCATTATAGGTCTCATGCCTGAGCAGATAGCGGTCAGCCCCTGCATCAAATAATCGTTTATAACTTTCATAGGAACGTTCTCCTACCGAAAGCGTAATTGCACAATCCGGATATTGACCTCGAATCGCCTTCACGATTTGCTCCAATCGGTCATCCGTGAAATACGCATCCTCTCCGCCCTGCAGTACAAAGGTACGAAATCCCAGTTCATATCCTTTTTCACAACATTGCAAAATTTCATCCACATCCAAACGGTAACGACATGCATTTGTATTACTTCTTCGAATCCCACAATAGAGACAATCGTTTTTACAGAAATTTGTAAATTCAATCAGACCTCGAATATAAATATCTTTTCCATAGACCTGTTCTCTCACGTCTCGTGCCTGCGCAAAAAGATATTCCGCTAACTCCGGCGTACGTCCTTCAATTAAGGACACCCATTCTTCTTTTGTAAGATAATTCGTTGCTTTTAATTTATCGATTAATTTTAACATTGGTTCACCTAATACTTTCTCAACAGAGTATAGCATATTTTCTGTCAAAAAAAATTTATTTTCGATGATTTTTTCCACTTTTCTTGTTATACTAGCGTTAGATACATCCTAAGGAGGATATTTTCATGAACTTTTTAAGTATTTTTGACGTCATAGGTCCAAATATGATTGGTCCTTCCAGCTCACACACAGCAGGTGCTGTTTCCATTGCACTCATGGCACGTAAGATGTTTCCGGAAGCAATCTCAAAAGTGACCTTTACTTTATACGGCTCCTTTGCTAAGACATATCGAGGACACGGGACAGACCGCGCACTCCTCGGCGGCATCCTTGGATTTGCAACGGATGACGAACGTATTCGGGATGCCTTCGATTATGCCAAAGAAATGAACGTGGAATATGAATATATTATCGACGAACATACACAGACAAACCATCCAAATACAGCTGACATTGATATTGTCGGTGTAAATGGACATAAGCTATCCGTTCGTGGCGAGTCCATCGGGGGCGGAAAGATGAAGATTGTTCGCATTGATAATATTGACGTGGAATTTACCGGAGAATACAGCACTCTCATCGTTCACCAGCAGGACAAGCCTGGTGTTGTGGCTCATATAACACAAGCCCTTAGTGAGCAAGAAGTAAACATTGCATTTATGCGCTTATTCCGGGAAGATAAAGGGGCAAATGCTTATACTGTCGTGGAATCTGACGAACCGATTCCAGAAGAAGTATTAGATAAAATTCGAACCAATCCAAACGTGGATAATTTAATGCTGATTCAGTTGTAGGAGGAAACAGAAATGGATTTTTATAGTGGAAAAGAATTATTAAAAAAATGTCATGACAAACAACTTCCTATCTCTGAGATTATGAGGCTGCGAGAAATCACAACCGGCTCAATGCCTGCTGAAAAGTTAGAAAAGAAATTAGAAAAAGCCCTGTCAATTATGAAACAGGCAGCAACAAAACCTCTGACTAATCCTGGTAAATCCATCGGTGGTCTCATAGGTGGCGAAGCAAAAAAAGTGGCTGAACACGGAAAGACCGCTGATTGTGTCTGTGGCTCCATGTTATCCAAAGCCATTTCTTACAGCATGGCTGTTTTAGAAGTGAATGCTTCCATGGGTCTGATTGTAGCTGCACCTACAGCCGGCTCTGCCGGAGTAGTTCCAGGTGTGCTTCTGGCTCTTGCTGACGAACACAATATTGATGATGAAACTCTTTGCAAAGGACTTGTAAATGCAAGTGCCATCGGATATTTGTTAATGCGAAACGCTTCTGTTTCCGGTGCTGAAGCCGGCTGTCAGGCTGAGGTTGGTGCAGCAAGTGCGATGGCCGCAAGTGCCATTGTTGAAATCATGGGCGGAACACCGGAAATGTGCCTGGATGCTGCAAGTTTTGCACTCTCCAATCTACTGGGACTTGTCTGTGACCCGATTGCCGGACTAGTGGAGTCACCTTGCCAAAGTCGAAATGCAATTGGCGTGGCAAATGCCATTACCTCTGCTGAACTTGTTCTCAGTGGCGTAACACATCATATACCGTTTGATGAAATCGCTCACGCCATGCTACGTGTTGGAAAGAGTCTTCCATTCGAGCTCCGCGAAACTGCCATGGGCGGATGCGCCGGAACACCAACGGGATGCAGTCTTGGATGCGGGATATGTAAATAAATATGAATGATTTTATGAACAAAAAAACGCAAGATGTATAACGAGTATGCATCTTGCGTTTAACTATCAAATCTGCTATTATAAAACCACGTCAAAATCCGGACATGTTTATTCTAACATTTATTGTCCGCCAGTGTCACAAAGACACTTCTGAATTTCAAGGCAAGTCAGCCACAGATTTCAGTTTTGATGAAAATCGAATAAGGGGTGTGATGTCTATGATTGTAGTTGTATCCTTTTGTGTATTTGTTGTGTAATCTTATTGCTTTTACACACTCATTGTGTATAATATAACGTAAGGAGGAATACTATTGAAACAACGAGATTTAGTAAGAAAACTAAAGAAAATCGGATTCAAATTTGAACGGCATGGTGGAAACCATGATATTTACAGACGTGGTTCTGAAATAGAACAAATTCCAAGACACAAAGAAATTAATGAACAATTGGCGAAAGCTATATTAAGAAAGTGGGGATTATGAACATGAAGAAAATGTATCCTGTAATTTTTACTCAAACAGACGATTGTGTGTTAGTGGAAGTTCCTGATTTAGAAATTTTAACAGAAGGTAAAAATATGGAAGTTGCCATTGAAATGGCACGTGATGCCATCTCTGTAACCATTATATCAATGGAAGATAATCAAGAACCTATACCTCTTCCTACTAAAATGTCATATGTGGATATCACACACAGTACTTTTTCTGAATTAGGAGAAACGTTTTCATCTCTAGTAGATGCAGACGTAGATGAATATCGTAAAAAAATAGAAACAAGGCCAGTGAGAAGAAATGTTTCACTACCGGGATGGCTAAATCATGCCGCTGACATTTCAGGCATCAATGTTTCTAAAGTTCTGCAAGAAGCACTTATAAATGTTTTGGGTATTTCACCGAAATATTAATCAAAAAAGCCAAAAAGCAGGATGCCCACATTGAGCATCCTGCTTTTCTTTATTTACCCATTGTTCTTAATACTTCTTCTACTACACGACGCACAATTGCATCTGTATCAGCCTTAGGCATTACGCCACCTTTTCCAACAGAACCGAAAAGTTCCATCTTTTTCATACTTTCCTGTTTAATTGCTTCTACAGCTGCAGGAATCAAATCGATGATACCCTTGTTCATATCTGTGAAACGACTGAACTCTGCTTTAACAGCTGCCACGTTGATATCGGTAAAGATATTTACCTTGCTGATACCTTCTTTGATAGCTTGTTTAAAGTCATTGTCTGTCAGTCCGGAACCACCGTGAAGTACCAATGGTACATCTACTGTCTTTGCAATGGTACGAATTCTTTCAAAATCCAATTTAGGTGGTAATTTGTAAGCACCATGTGCATTACCTACTGCAATTGCCAGTGCGTCTACACCTGTTTTCTGTACGTAGTCTTTTGCCATCTTTGGATCTGTAAAGAATTTTGATGGGTCTGCCAAGTGTGAACTTCCTTCTGCAGAGCCTTCATTGTCTCCAACGTGACCAAGCTCACCTTCAATAGTTGCTCCGAAGGAGTGTGCAATATCTGCCATTTCCTTTACTTTCTTTACATTATCATCATATGAATCTGTAGAGCAATCATACATAATAGATGTGAAACCAAGTTCAAGAGCTTTCAAACAGGTTTCTTTTTTCAAACCGTGGTCTAAATGAATAACCACAGGTACATTTGCTTTTTTTGCCATCGGAAGTAAATAGTAAGATACTTCCTCTAATGGTCCGTATGGGAAAAGAACTTCCGCTGTTCCCATGATAACCGGTGAACCGGTTTGTTCTGCCGCTGCAATGATTCCTCTTGCAAGTTCCAAATTCACGGCATTAAATAATCCAACTGCATATTTGCCTTTTTTCGCATCATACAGTACATCATTCATATTTACTAACATTTTCTGGTATACCTCCTATGTATAACTATTCAGAACCAACCTCGAAAACACATTATGGTTCTGAACGTTTATCAAATTGTTTGCAGTATTCTTTAATCTCAGTTTTCGTTATAAGTCCGCTGGTAGCATCTGCTTTTCCAAGAGCCATAACTGCGCATGCAGAACCGAACTCTAAGATTTCGTTGTCTGACCATCCCTCATAAATACCAATCAGAGTTCCGGCACAGAAAGCATCTCCAGCTCCTGTTGTTCCCTTAATATAACCTTCCGGCAACTTATAAGAAGGCACCACTGTATATGTATCCTGCGATAAACACACTGCAAATTCCGGCTTGTGAATCACAACCTTTTCTTTCACACCCAGTTCCATTAACTTGCGTGCAATGGCTTCAAGATTCTCATCTGTCGATTCCATTCCGGTGAGCTTTCCTGCTTCATTTTCATTGATAATCAGATAGTCTGTATATGGTAAACATGGCAGTACTAATTTGTATCTGTCCGAGTTCTCACTGACCAAATCAATGGAAGTCTTAATTCCAAGTTCCTTTGCCTTCTGTAAAATAAGCATACCGTCTCCACGATCCACTTTCTCCAAAAGCAAAAAGTATCCCAAATGTAAAATCTTTGCATTTAAGTTGTCAAAATCCATATCCGCGAAACCAAAATCTGCACTTGTTCCCGGATAAGTAAAGAAGGTTCTCTGTCCGTTAATGACACTCATAACCTCTGTGAAACTGGTCTTGTCACTATCGTCTACTACAAAGCCGCTGACATCCACGCCGCCTTGGCTTAGCACATCAGATACATATGCACCATCTTCATCGTTTCCGACTTTACCGATAGCTTTCACATCCAGCTCTGGACAAATCTTTTTCAAATCCAATGCCACATTCGGTACACAGCCACCAACAGCCTTTTCCAGACCTACAATCTGTGTCAGCTCACCACTTTGCGGATAAGCTTTGATTTCGTTTATTTTATCTACGAGAATGCTGCCAACGACAGCAATCCCGTTTCTTTCTGTATTTCCCATATTCTTAGTTGCACTCCGCTACAAGTGGTCCTGCAAGTTCGCTTAAGAAGAATAATCTTCCAGGAATTGTTGGAATGTAAGAAGATGTAATCCATGGAGTTGTACCATAACGAAGTGTCATCCAAAGTGACATTCCTTGCCATTGCATTCCACGTCCTAAGATTCCGTCCGCACCACCGATCGCATAATCAGCTTGGAACATCAGACCAGGACCGATTGTATTTGCACGACATGGTACAAGTGTTGTTCTTGATTTAAAGCTTGTAAATGCATTTTGTTCTACTGTAAGTGGATGAATCTTCGCAGCAATTCTGTATGGCTGTGCTTTCCACTCTTCTTCTGTTGCATATTCACCTGCAAATTGTGGTTCCCAGAATGCGATATGGCACATTCTTCCGATTCCGTAAACAAGTACTAATTTTGCTCCTTCTGCTTTTAATGCAGCAATTTTTTCCGGATAAGTAGGAAGATTCTCTTTTGTAGCAAAATTTCTTTGGTTCTTAGGAACAGTTAAGTCTCCAAGTGGATTGAAAAGTGCTTGTTCCATTGCATATTGGAATGCACCTGAATTATCAGGAGCTAATGTATTTCCTTCTGCGTCTGCCCATTCATCCATGTTAAATGTATGTACGTGTTCACAAGAAACTTTCCATTCTTGTAAGAAATAAACAACCCATTTGTACATTCCCATAGGACCTACTGGAAGAATGAATGCGATTTTTTCTCCTCTTTCTTTAGCAAGCTTAATCTGCATTGCAATTTCATGTCCCATATATGTTTCAAATTCTCCAAGGCTTTCACATTTAATTGGTGTGAAACCTTCATTCCAGTGCGCTTGTCTTTCTGTAATCTTTTCCGGTGCATCGATACATGCATCAATTTTGTCAAAATCCCATCCTGCTGGGTAAAATCCTTCAAGTGCTGAGCCTTTTACTGTTGAATTAAAATTCATAATCTTTCTCCTTTTTCTTAATTATATTTTATATTGCCATTTTATTATTTTCAATTATGGCAGGTAACGTTTTGTTGTACCTTTCAAATATACCTGACATTGTGTAAATCCTTCTGCATACTCAGCTCCGCATTGGAAACCTCTGTATCTGCAACAGGTCTTCACCATATCAGGGAAATCAATACCGTCATGGTCACGCATCCATACGATCTGCGATTCGTGGCAGTTTAACATCTCCAACTTCTTATCAATGTATGGTGTTACATCTACATATTCTGTCGGTTGGAAATTCACACCGCACAATGTATCCATGTAATAAATTGGTGTAAGTCTTGCTTTTCCCTCTACCCCAACATCATAGTGTGGAAGTGTTGCCGTAAAACATGCATCAAATACCAATTTTGATGTAGCCACATGGTCCGGCATATAATCGTTAGGGTCATGTGTAATGATAAAATCAGGGTCAACCTGTTTAATTACACGAACCACCTTATCTCTGGATTCTTTGTTGTTGTCATAGATTTCAAGGTCATCAAAACCGCCCCAGATAACCTCAAATCCTGCAAGGTCTCCACTCTTCTTCGCTTCTTTTGCTCTCATTTCTGTCAGTTCATCCGGCATAATGATTTCATGGCCTTGATTACCGCTTGAGAGATGGCATACTACCACTCTGTCTCCACGCTCTTTACATTTTAAAAGCGTTCCGGCACATGCAATTTCCATATCATCCGGGTGACATGAGATTACTAAAACCGTATACATACAAAACCTCCTTTATCATGTACAATATCTTTCTGATTCTATTATAGCAATCCACTCTTTACATGAGAGTGCAAAATCAGTTATAATATTTGCAAAATCAGACAACGGAGTTTATTTATGAAAGATAATTTTACACGTATTAGTTTCGAAAAAATATTTAATGTAGATAAGATTATTACGATCTTCTATATGGAGTTGTCTAAAAACTTCTATTATGAAGGAGAAAAACACGATTTTTGGGAAATGGTATACATTGATAAAGGGGAAATGATTTGTACCGCTGACGACAAAAGATTTGTATTAAAAAGTGGTGAAATGACCTTTCATAAGCCAAATGAATTTCACAATCTTTCAGGCGACAGCAGCGTTGCTCCCAACGTCAGTATCCTGACCTTTGAATGCAAAAGCCGTGCCATGAAACATTTTGAAGGAAAGATTTTCAGGCTGAACGCAGAAGAAAAATCTTTGTTATCCACGCTATTTTCAGAAGGTTTGTCTTGCTATCAATTGGAGGATGCACGTAATCCTCTCCTGCAAAAATTAAAGGTCATCGAGCCTTCTCCTCTTGGAAGTAGCCAGATGACCAAAAATTTGTTAGAAATTTTCCTTATTAAGTTATGTCGTAATACCGATGTTGTCACAAAGGAAATGCGCCAGAGTTATGTCATTGACGGTATTAATGTCCCTTATAATGTGATGGAAATCCTCGACTATCTGAAGGAACACATTTACGGCAAGGTTACCATCCGAGACTTAGCTATGCATTTAGACAAGAGCGAAAGCACCATTAAGCAACTCTTTGCCCAGTACCGTGATGGTGGAATTATTCGCTACTATAATGCCCTCAAAATTAAAGAGGCCCGCAAGCTCATCCGTGAAGGCAAATATAATATGACGCAGATTTCTGACATGCTGCAGTTTGATAATCCGCAATATTTTTCAAAATGCTTTAAGTCAGTTACCAATATGACACCAAGCGAGTATAAGGCATCGATTATGGGGTGATGTCCTTCAAGCTCATCCCTTAATCATTCAATTTCTCAAATGCCTTCAACCACTCTCTTTTAATCATTTCATGGCCCATCGATGTTGGATGCACGCCATCACCTAACCAATATGTATTCTCTGCCGTCTGTGCTAATTGTTCAAACTTGTCCTGCAACTCAATAAACACCAAGCCGTATTTTTCAGCAATAGCCTTTGCTTTCGCTGCTCTCTTTTTCACCTCATTATAGAAAGTATTCCACTTATCAGGCTGCGTGTCTGTATCCTCAGTAGCAGGTCCTTTCAAACAAAATGGTTCTAATATCATAATTTTGAGTTCCGGCAATGCTTCTTTGATTTCCTCAACAAGCATACTGTATATTTTTTCGAACTTTTCTTCATCAACACCGTTATTAGACCCAATTTCATGCCAAACATCATTTACGCCTATCAACAGGCTCATGTAGTCCGGCTTCAGGTTAATAATATCAGCCTTAATTCTTGCATACACATCAACAATGCGGTTACCGCTAATGCCTCTGTTATAAAATTGATACTGATTTGGATTTTCAAATCCCAATTGCGACTTCACGAGCAATGCATACCCTGTGCCTACGTATCCATCATCTTCTCTGCTTCTACCACAGTCTGTAATGGAATCTCCTTGAAATAAAATTGTTTTCATAGTTTGTCACCTCAATGCTTTTTTCTCCTTGTATTTTAACATATTTATTCTTGCATTTCTATTGTTTATTATTAGGCATCCTTCTGGATTGATAGATATTCACAATGGCCTGTGTTACTAGTCTCTTGAAATCTACAGCCACGCGGTCTGCCGTTTCCTGTACTTCTTCATGTGATAACGGCTGACTTAGCATACCGCATCCAAGATTGGTGATACAAGAAATGCCACACACCTTCATGCCCATATGATTTGCCGCCACAGCCTCTGCCGCCGTACTCATACCTGCCGCATCTGCTCCCAATGCCCTACACATTTTTACCTCAGTTGGGGTTTCATAATTCGGGCCGGTAAGCTGAATATAAACTCCCTCTTGGAGCTTGATACCAAGTTCTTTCGCGGTATTGCGAATAATTTCTTGAAGTTCCTTCTTATAAACATCGCTCATATCCGGAAAACGGGTTCCAAGTTCGTCGATATTTGACCCAATCAATGGGGACGGCACAAAGTTCATAATATGGTCGGTAATCATCATGAAATCTCCGGCTTGAAAATCAAAATTCAGCCCTCCTGCCGCATTGGTGAGGAACAGAACCTTTGCGCCCATCATTTTCATCAATCGTGTTGGCAAAACCACATCTGACATGGCATATCCTTCATAATAATGAATACGCCCTTGCATACATACAACTGGCACATTTTGCACATATCCAAAAATAAAACGACCTTTATGCCCTGCCACAGTAGATACCGGAAATCCTTCAATATCGTGGTAGTCTATTGTTGCAACCACATCGATGGATTCACCATAGTCGCCAAGACCGGAACCCAAGACCAATGCAATCTCCGGCTTGAAATCTATCTTTTCTCGTATGCTTTCATAACATTTTACTAATTTTTCATACACTGGATTCATCATCATTCCCCTCTCTCTATTTCTTCTTTCCAATAGATGCGAAACTGTGTCTCATCGATTTCCTCTACAAATCTCTTTTTATATAGAAGAAACTCCTCCATATCCATCAGCACATGATAGAGTTCGGCACGACTTTCAAACTCCTCATGGGTTTCCGGAAGTGGCTCAGCTCGCAGTTCATCCAATAAGCCTTCCAACTCATCAATTTGTCTCTTAGGGTCGTTCATCTCCGTCACATACTGGGTGATATCCGTAATAAAATCTGCCACAATATGTGCCTGTTTTGGCATGTTTCTCATACGGCGCATCTCCGAATGTAGGTTGTGAAGTGCCCCACATTGTTTCAAACGCATCTCGAAGTAATTGATATAATATTCGGGATGCGATTGAAAGGTATTGTTCTGAAATTCATAGGCTGCTTCCAAATACTCATCCAATTTGTGCTCCAGTTTGATGATATCCTCCCACACACCATCACCAGACGATTGTTTTCCTAGGTAACCTGCAAGTTCCGTCAAAATCTGCTTCATCTGATGCTCCACATGACGCATACTATGGATAATGCCATTTTCCTGTGCGTTATTAATGTGTATTAAATTCAAAAGGATTGCAATCACAATTCCAATCACAACCAATAGTAGCTCGTTAATCAGAAATTCAATGGTGAAATTTTGTGTGGTAAGAAAATGAGTTCCAATTACCGCGTTTACAGAAAGTGTACTTCTCCACCCCATTAATTCACCCAAAAATACAATGCAAAACAAAAACACACCATACTCTATCCACATATTGGGAATCAAATGAAAGATTGCCCAACACAAGGCTACCGATATAACATATGTTACCAAACGCATAAAGGATAGTTTTAAGGTCTCCCATTTGGTTGTAATCAGTGTAAGTAAGGTGATAATTCCGGCGGAAGTTGCATACTCCAAATGTAGTGTCTGCGCAATAAAGATGGCGATACTTGAGCCAACCCCGATCTTCGCAGACAGCAATAATATTTTATTTATCTTAAATATTTTCTTTTCCTTCATAATGCTCCCTACACTTCGTTTTTTTATAATAGTATCTTATCATATTTTACTCTTGCTATACACACTTTTTTGTGCTAGAATACATTTTGTCAGCGGATATGGCGGAATTGGCAGACGCGCTAGATTCAGGTTCTAGTCGGGGTTTCTCGGTGCAGGTTCAAGTCCT
>JAZRPT010000040.1:0-2733 GCA_045649385.1 Faecalimonas sp.
TTTTTCAATCTGTAACTTGGTCTTATCCTGACAATCATTCACAACCTTTGTTTTTTCCTTAACTACATTGCCAACTACTGTTTTCATGCCATAATCTTCCTTGCTCATATCTCCATGATAGAAGGCTTCTATTTCAGAAAAAACAAGTGTCTTCTGACTATTATGATTTGCAGATGTAATTCTCATGGCCACACAATTCACTGTTTCAAAACTGATAACATAATTGTATTTTTCCCAACTAGTTGGAGCTTGTACATGTTGTTCTGCAATTCGTTTCCAAGTTCCATCCGCAAGTTGTACATCAATAGCAAAGTCAGTAATTCTATCCTCCATTGGCATAGAATTGTTGTCTGCACCTGCATCCGGGAAGTACAATTTTACTTGATTAAACTTTCTTACTTTTCCAAATTCAAATTGTACATAAGCTGTTCCATTGCTTCCATAAGGGATGGCTGTTGCCTTATCTCCTCGGAAAATAAAGTCCTTATCCCCATCAGTTAAGCTTGAAAGAGGACGAAAATCCGGATACCATCCATTGTAATATGCATCATTTGCAACAACCGTATCTTTTTTCTTTAAGCAGTTTGTTCCACTTCTTTCGATAACATCAATTTCCAATGCATCTTCACCACTTAACTGACTGGTTTTTCCGTAGTATCTGTCATGCACTGTTGAATATTGACGAACTTGAACTGTGGAACCATCTTCTGAGAAGTACAAGAAAGTAACCATTCCCATATTGCCAAATTCTGCATCTAAATCTTGAGCATTTGTCATAATCTGAGTTACCTTATTTCCATGTTCTCCTTCTCTCTCAGAGACTACAACATTATCCACACCAACATGTCCGCATAGTACCATAACTATGTTTTCATGCTTTTTCACTAGATTATCCCAGAAATAATCACCGTCGTTATGTTCCTCACATCCTGTATAAGAAGATGGAGAACCTTCCTGTGTTCCATCAAGAACACTTCCATCCGCTGCAAGATACGCATGAGTGTTAATAATAACATTATGGTTTGGATGTGCTTCAACCACACCATTTGCCCATTCCATCAACCCCGATGTATGATGTGCTGCGTATTCTAGTGTCACAACCAAATAGTCCTTATCTCCAACGGAAAATGCATGTGCTGAGTTTGCCACAGAAGGCTCATCCGTATCTTCGCCGGCATCAATTCTTCCATATCTTGAAATCACTTGTGATTGAGTCAGATAATTTGGAAATCTTCCCGGAACAACGTAATTGAATCTCCAGTTAAGGTCATGATTTCCAGAAGAAAGTATGTAAGGTATCTTTCCGTCTAATTGCGTAATAGCTTCTGCTGCAACATCCCACTCTTTGTTCATTAACTCTTCATTGTCGTAGGTATCGATAATATCTCCCACTCCAATAACTTGTTGAATGTTATAATCTTTTTTCTTATTTAAAATGTATTTATATAAGTTTTTTAAGTCCTTTGTTCCGTATGTAGCATCATTCTTTGCAACGATCTGTGTATCTCCTACAATTGCAAATGAATATGCATAATCATCTAATTCTTTTTCCGTAACCCATTGTGTAGATTTCGGTTGTGGAACTTTTGTATCTCCCTCTTCCAATGGAGTATAAGCTTCTTCTACCATGAACTCATCATGATATGCCTCGATTTCATAGTAACCTGCTGAGGCTTGCCCTTTTGCATTCACACTTGTGATACGAAGCTTTGTTCCGGTAATTTCTTTAAAACAAAGAATATCTGAATATGCATCCCATTTATCAACAACTTCATTATGTTGCTTAGCAACTCTTGTCCATACCCCATCTGCTGAACACACATCAATTGCATAGTCTCTTACTTGATGTGTTGTTTCTACTGCACTTGTACCTGGGAAGTAGAGAACCATCTTATTGAATGTTGTTTCTTGTGCAAATTCAAACTCTACGTATGATCTTCCATCACTCTCGTATGGTGCAATCATAGTATTTCCCAAGTTATAACCTACTCCAACATATGTATTTCCATCTGTCAGGGCTGCGATTGGTCGATTGGCAGCATACCATCCACCGTCTTTCTCATGATAACTTCTATTTGCAGTTACTGTTGTTCCCGGAAGTAGGTTTTTATAATCTACTTGTGGAATTGATACTACATCTTTTTCAAGTGCTGTATAATCCTTCTCTTCCACATTTCCATCGTGATATGCCTCAATTTCATAGTATCCTGCTGATGCCTGTCCTTTTGCATTCACGCTGGTGACACGTAATTGTGTACAAGCAATATCTGCAAAACAAATCGTATCTGAATATGCATCCCAATTACTTTTTGCTTCTGCATAATGCTGCTCTGCTACACGAACCCAACTTCCGTCAGCCAGTTTGGCATCAATTGCATAATCTCTAACCTGATGTGTAGCTTCTACTGCACTTGTTCCCGGAAAATAAAATACCATCTTATTGATTGTGGTCTCTTGCGGGAAGACAAAGTCCACATATGCTCGACCATCGCCATCATATGGTGTAACCATGGTATTACCCATGTTATATCCCACACCTACATATGTATTTCCATCTGTCAGAGCAGAAATCGGACGATTGTATTCATACCATCCGTTATAATAACTTCCATTTGCAGTAATCGTTGTTCCGGCAAGCAAATTCACATATCCTGTCTGCGGAATAATTACATCATTCTTTTCAATAGCTGTATAATCACTTTCCTTGATAGAACTATCATGGTATGCCTCGAT
>JAZRPT010000041.1:0-1829 GCA_045649385.1 Faecalimonas sp.
CACCTGTCATAATGACTTTTACCGTACCCACATCCTTGCCGGGAAGTTCAATCATAATTCCAGTTTGTGGATTCTTAACTTGCTTTCCTTTGGTCTTCAAACTCAACAAAGTACCTTCGGTCAATCCTTGACTTTTACCACCAGCAATCAATACGGCGTCATCTTCATAAGACAAGAAATAAGTTCGCCAAGGTTTGTCTGTACATTTATTGATGATATTCTCAACCAATTGTCCAATAGCTTCAGAAATAGCTTTATCGCTCAAAGTCGCATCAAAACCAGCTTTTCCACCTACACCCATTGTAGTTTTTGTTGTAACTTCTGCCGCTCCTTTTGCCTCATCCGAATAGATGATTAGCCCTGTCGATACATCCACTAATCTAATAGCTACGGAAGCCTCAACGGTCTGTACTTTAGTCGTAGAAAACACACCAGATTTACCTGTATTTTTTCTACCATATTCAGTAATAGAACCAATAATGAGATAGTCTGCACCGATAGCAGAAGATAAACTTCCACCATTTCTTTGTGCCTCTTCCAACAAAGTAGACAAGTCATTACGTTCTAACAAAAGGAATTTTTCAGATGCTGCCAATTTTGCAGAAAGGATGTCAAGAGCTTGTTTGCCCATAGGGTCGTTTTCTTTATCATAGAAGATACCCTTTGAATATTGGGTTTCATTTGAGAAACGACCAATAGCAACCTTTCGCTTGATAAATTTTTGATTGCTTGATTCACTGACTTCAGTATTTGCATTCTCCACAACTTTAACCTTTCGTTGTGCATTTGCATTACCTGCCATAAAAAGAATCAAAACAGAGATTAATAAGATTCTCATTTTACACATCGTATAAAATAGAAAAGGCGTGTAACCATTCGTCTGCTTGTTTCTTTTCTAGGTTACCGCCAAGTGACCTGTCACACATACAAGCATAGAATGGTCCACGCCCTATACGAACGTGAACCTCTAAACGCTTGTTCTCGTGTGACGAATATTGGCGGTATTCAGAAAAGAAGAGAACAAGAGCTAAAAGCTCAAATTTATATTTTCAAGTACGAACGGAACGCTTTTCCGTGGTTAATAATTTTGTTACTTAACTTTTGGACGGGAAGTTTTGCACCTTGTACAACTTCTTTCCCAAAGCGTTCTTTCTTCAATTTATTCCATTGGCATATCTGTTTTTGATGTTAATATTCCGATTATCGGTACAAAGGTAGTTAAATAATCTATAAAAATCGTATTTTATCTCCCAATTTCATATCCAATAACTCCAAATCTTCAATCTCTAACAGAAAAACAACCTCCCACCATTTTGAAGCTCAAATCTCAACTCGAAAAACCACTTCCCGACAATCCAAACCCCGAATTTCAAAATGAAATTCCACTTTCATTCACTCTAAAAGCCAAATTTCAACTTGAAATAGCATTTTCCGACAATCCGAAAGCAATATTTCACAAAATTTTCGTACATTAGCATCGGATGAAAGTCCAAACGAGATTACTAAACTATTTTCTAACCCCTAAAATGTGAAGATTATGGGAAGTTATTTGAAAATCAGCCCCATCAGATTGGGGAAATTCAACAATGCCGAGTACACGAACTTTATGAATCGCACGCTGAACCAAGCCGTAACGGTGGGCATTGAAAAAATTGGAGCAAGTGAAGCTCTTATCGACAACATCACAACCAACGTGAACAAAATGACGGAAATCGTGGCACAAAGCCGTGCCAGTGTGGAGACTGCCCAGATTGCCGAAACGGACAAAAAAGCCGATGAACTGATTGTTTATCTAATGGCAACCTTCCGCACCAATCTCACTTCGCCTA
>JAZRPT010000042.1:0-1954 GCA_045649385.1 Faecalimonas sp.
CTGTCACATCGCTTGTAAGAGGTCATGGAAAATGAAATACAGCATTCGCGGGGGAAAGTATAAACAATGAAAAATTCCTCCAACTTTCCTAAAAAATTACTGAATCGCAATACTTAATAGAACAATTCCGGATTTATAGTCATTTAACTTGACTCAAGAAACAGGGAAGCTAAAATAGTGGCAACAAGATAATAATGAGAGATGAACGAAGCATCTAAAAAAAAAAATTTGTAATTTTGTACAAATATGTCTCCTACAAAGCCTTTGAATCAATAATGGAAAAATGGGCGTTGAAAGCTACATTCCCATTTGAATCTAATGATCCTCTCGAGTATGTTGCTCAATATACTGATTCAAAAATTGATGGACATATAAACAATCACACCCCTCAAGATGAGCCCCCTCCTTTTATCAGTTTCTCAAGAAAGATGTCAGATGTTACAATGTGGGGACAATATGCAGACTTCGCGAGAGGGGTATGCTTAGTATTCAAGTTCCCATTGTCTGAAAATAGCAGAGAATACTGGCCTGATGAAAACGCAGATAGCATACCAACATATATACATCATTCGACAAAGGATGATACAAGAGATATTCGACTTGAGGGAGTACGATATTCTAATGATAGATTTACTCTGAGCGACATCATCAAGGAACACTCTGGTGTTAATCCTGATTTTATGGCTTTATGTTGGAAGATATTTGCTGAGCCGGTCAAAGCTGCATCTTGGCAATATGAGGATGAGGTTCGTATCATAGAAAAATGTAAACACGCCTCTAGCGAAAGCAATGGTATGTTGCTCTACAGCTGGCCTATGAATTACTTGTATGGGGTAATAGTAGGCTCAAATACGCCATTCCCAACAGAATATATAAAGCATAAAATCCGTATCTGTTACAATAATACAGAAAAGAATCACTATTTTTGGAAAAATAAATTTGATTGTCATGTGTGCAGAGCATCTGTCCACCCGACAAAATTCGCCTATGAAGCGTTTCCCTTTGGCGATAGAATGGAAACAGCATTTCTTGAAAAAATTCTAAATACTAAGGATAGTAACCATAAAAGAAAATGGTTTTGGCATGATAAAGTGAATAAAATACAGAATGATTTATCAGAATGGCGGAATAACCTAATTCGAAACTTCACCCAAAAATTTATAGATAATCAATTTATAAATCCTTCTGATATTAATGAAGACGAAGAAAAAGTTCTATTCGCTCTTATAGACTGCGCTGTCAAAAATCCTTCTCTATGTACTAATGTGTTTCATGAAAAAAGTGTGACAGAGGAAGATGTAAACAGAGCCATATCTGATGGACCAGAAGACAATTGTTATAAATTAGCAAAAGGAATGATTGATAATGGACTTGTAAACTTAATTAAAGAGGTAAACCTAGGAGCAGAATTTCAGCTAGACTCTCTTATAGCAGATTGTTTCAATAACTTTGAGCAGGAAACTCGCAACAAAATGCCTCCACGCTTGAACAGAGGGGCGGGAATTGCTATAATAGCGTAGGCAGATTCGATTTATGACAGAGGGAAAACCATTTATCAAGTGGGTAGGAGGAAAAGGTCAGTTGCTTAGCAAACTGGAGTCTTTGCTACCTAAAGACTTCCAAAGTTGGGAGGATGCTACCTATATTGAACCTTTTGTTGGTGCCGGGGCTATGCTTTTTCGCTGTATCTAAGTAACCCAAGTTTGAAGCATAAGGCTTGTGTAAAAAAGAATAAAATTGTTACAATTACACACATCGCTACATACTCTCAAAATCCCATGAATCTGCGCTTCGACACAACACTGGCGAGGAAATACAAAAGTAAGTCTCAAATTGCTCGAGTACTGACGGAGGATTGGTTGGCTCGTAACATGTATTGTCCCATTTGCGGAGAGGTTTCCATCAAGAGTGCGGAAGCGAATGCGCCCGTTAAGGATTTCGTGTGTAACAAGTG
>JAZRPT010000043.1:0-2537 GCA_045649385.1 Faecalimonas sp.
TTCCATTTGCAACACAGCACAAACAGATACCATGTATCCCAATGTAGCCGTTAATCCAGCTGCTTTTTGCGGGATTAACGTTATTAAAAGCGGCATCACCATGGGTTTCATGTATGAAATCCAATGCAAAAGACCAATACCGACGTCGACGTTCCTCTATCCCTTCTTCGATTGTTATAGCTTCTTGCTCGTCCATCTTCTCCTCTGCGCTGGCGGGAATCAGACGCAAACGTTCAGGACAAGCGTGTATGTTGGCCATTGCTTCAAAAATCTTGTATGCTTCCTCGGGAGTCATTGCGTAGAACTCTCGGACACGGAGTCTGCCATTGCACATCTCGGAAGATCTCAACACCGGGTTAAGGTTATCAATGATGCTGTGTACTCCCTTATCTGCTAGGCGTGCTGGTACCTCATAGGTGGCATATACTCGGAACGCAAACGGTGTGCATTCTGTGCTATTGAGCTGCCGTAGCCGTGCTTCGACGTTATCAGCATAGCCAATCTTCACATACCCCGGAAAAGACGGATTCGTCAGTATATAAATGTAACCTTTGCTTGTGCTCATGACGCGTATGTTTGTCCGATTCTGTAAAATATTTGGAAAGTGTCAACTTACGAGATTCCTTTTTTTCGTATCTGTTCCTCTAAAGGGCTTGTTACAACTTTTACTAGCTTGCTTAGTTGCTCCATATCTTTAAGAATATTTATCTTCCCTACGGAGCCTTCCACAATTACTCTGTTTAAAGTAAAGGCTCTTCTTAGTTGAGGAATCACGTTTGTAGAAATGCGGTCATAGAATCTCTTAATTTCTTCAATGCTGCAAGGAAGTTTATATCCTCTTTTATCTAGAGGACTAATTATCAATACACCTGCATCCCTTAGGTGAGAAATTTCCTCTATAGGATTAGTTATTTGCAAATTCTGTAGCTTTAACCTATCCTTAATTTGGCCTGAACAAATAATACGAAAAGGATAAAATTGATTTTCCATAAGGAAATATTTTACTATTTCCCGTCCTGTTTCTGATGATTTAGACGATTCGAGGTAGGCGTAAGCGCTCTTGACAGCCATGTCAACAATCTCTTCACAATATTCATTATCTCCAGCATTTTTGGCGCATAAATAATTCATTCTCTCGCGAGGAAACCATTCGCAAAATGTATATTCTCGCAAGTAATTATATAGAGCATTTGCCTGAACCGTATTCATTTTTTTGTCACAAAACACTTTGCCTATACAGCTCGCGTAAAAATCAGCAATTTGCAATAAAGGCTCCTCTTCCTTATCGTCTTTAAGGGTAAATGAATTGCGATAAAATAAATCCTCCTGAGGAATATGCTTGGCCATGTAGCGCCTCAATTCCTCAGCAAATGCCGGACTTCCTGTCCTATCTAAGACTACGTGTATTTCTGAGTATTGATAGGAATTATATATTTTTAGCAGGGCTCTATTAAAATACTTAATAAAGACCTTTTTTATTTCAAGCCCAGGAGAAGTAAGTTCTTTTTTATCAACTATGAGAGCTTGTACGACGTGGGGAAAATCGCCAGAAAATGATCTCAGTATATTTACTCTTTTGGTATGGCCTTTATCATCATTGGGAATTTTGTTCGCTTTAAGGGGAGAACCTTGGTTATATTTATCTCGTACAAATCGTAATGATTCTTTTGCTTTTTCTAGATTTTCTGATTCTATAAGAACAGCCACGTATATAAAATAAGGCTTTACCCCTGAAGCTTCTATATTCAATGCAGGAGTTCCATATTCGTCAATGAATATATACGCTTTTTTTTGCTTATTTGAATCAACTTCCGTCATAATTCAGAACAAAGAAACTAGTCTCATAAATGCTTCAATAATTGCGTATAAAAGAAAGGCTCCTCTTTATTATAAAAGCTTTCACACGAGTAATGAATAAACCTTCTTGAGCGCGTCCTTGCGTCTTTTGTAATTTATTTTCATCGGATGTTATTCCTCATCCGCTGCCATTAGTACTCGCTCCTCGCCTTCTCTAGACTCAGCCCATCGCTCACGGCGGAGTCGGTGCATGATGCTGTCTAGTAAGCGTGAGGAGAATCCGTTATCCTTGTCTCCATACAACTGTACAAGTTTAACCATATCATCCATGCGTCCGGAGTTCAGTACAATCTGAGCGGTCAGGTAATTATCTACGGCTTTTTTCAGGGCGAGGCGTATATTCTCCTCATCGCTGTTAGCCATAGCGTCAGCCACGTTGATATCCTTGGCCATTTCGGGGGCAAGCTTATCCAGAATGGCGCGTACATTATCCTCGTCCTTCCATTCAATGTTGCCAAAAAGGTCATGGAACTGAGACAAAATGTCCGACAGAGGTTTCATATCCGGCTCCGGTACTCCGCCACCTGCCACGGGGGATGGCGGAGCCATGGTGCCGTCTTCATCAGACAGAGCGATGCGGATGGCATGTCCAAGCTCCGCCCTATAGCTGTTCAGCTCTACAGCGGATGTGATGTGGTCATCTTCATCTCGCCCAATGCTGGGCAATATTTTGAGCAGCA
>JAZRPT010000044.1:0-11679 GCA_045649385.1 Faecalimonas sp.
ACAGATATAGGAGGGTTATGATATGAAACATTTGATGAGAAGTATAGAAATACCGGTAAAGGATGAATTTGATGTTGTTGTTTGTGGCGGAGGTGTAGCTGGATTTGTCGCAGCTATTTCTGCAGCACGAAACGGAGCAAAGACGGCGTTGGTTGAGCAATATGGTTTTTTGGGTGGTACCGCGACAGCTGGAATGGTGTCTCCGATTGCAGAATACAGAAAAAGCGGGAAACCGATTATTAAGGGAATTCCATGGGAATTTGCGGAAAAGTTGATTGAAGCAGATATGGCAAAGAACGATTTATCAAAAGATTATCTTCTTTTTGACCAAGAGTATTATAAGTTGATTGCGCAACAGATGGTTGTTGAAGCAGGAGTTACCTTGTTCTTACATAGTTATATAACAGGCATTGAGATGCAGGAAGGTCATATTTCACATGTGTACATCGTGAACAAATCGGGCAATCTGGCGTTGGGAGCAAAGAGTGTAATCGACTGTACCGGAGATGCGGATATTGCGTATGAAGCCGGAGTACCGATGTTAAATGATAGCGACAGTCTTCAACCTATGACCTTATGGTTAAAACTTGGCGGGGTTGATACAGAGGCTATTGAAGCTGCTGATAGAGCTAATAAATCCAAGAGAAGACAGATTTGGTCAATACATGAGAAATTGAATGAACTGCGAAATGAGACGCATGTTCCTCAATTTGGCGGGCCATGGGTATTTTCAACCTTCCATGATGGCATCGTGAATATTAACATTACAAGAGTATCAGCAAATGCTGCAGACGGGGATGATCTTACCCGTGCAGAGGTGACATTGCATAACGATGCATATACCTTGGTTCAACTTTTGAAGGAGAATTTCGACGCGTTCAAGAACTGTTTTATTCTGCAATCGGCTACTGCGGCAGGAGCACGAGAGAGCCGACGTATTCAAGGAGTCTTTACCGTTCCGGTAGATGATTTGTTGGAGAGCAAACATTATGAGGATGCGATTGCGATGGGTGGTCATTGTATTGATGTGCATCGTGCAGATTCATCAGAGCAGGATGTACAGTTCTTAACAGAACCATACTATATTCCATATCGCTGCATGATTACTAACGAGATAGACAATCTGCTTGTAGCAGGAAGATGTGTATCTGCTTATAAGGAGGCACAGGCAACAATGCGTGTACAGGGACCTTGTATGGCAGAAGGAGAGGCTGCTGGATGTGCAGCGGCTATGTGTGTTGCAGAGGGTAAAAAGGTTACGGAAATTGACTTTGCAGAATTGCGTAAGCGCTTAGCAGAGCAAGGTGTAATATTATAGTTTGTTAGAATAGAGGAAGCAGAATTATGGCAGAAATCATGGGACACAGAGGAGCAAGAAGTGAATGCAAGGAAAATACAATGGAGGCTTTTCAAAAAGCGGTAGAACTTGATGCATGTGGTATCGAGTCGGATGTGCACATGCTCTTTGATGGCAGTTTGGTGATGTGTCATGATGCAGTAATACCGGAAACAAACGAAAGCCTCTATATGTTTGACGGAGAGTCTCTGGCGGAACAAATCAAGGATATTGTATTCTTCGAGGAATTTTTGAAATATTATTCTCAAACAGGGAAATTACTTAACATCGAGATTAAAGATAAAAGTGGGTTCTGTATTGATATTGAGGAGTCTTTTATGGTTCTGCTTCAGAAGTACAACATGAAGGACCATTGTATTATTTCTTGTTTTAATCACTACATACTGAGAGATATCAAGGAAAAATATCCTGATTGGAAAGTTGGAGCACTGTATCGAAAGCGTTTTGGGAAAGATATGGTGGCTTATTGTAAAGAGTATGGCATTGACGCGTTGCATCCACATCACACAGACGTGGACAGAGATTTCGTAGAAAAATGTCATGAAGCTGGTATCATGGTAAATGTATGGACGGTAAATGAAGAAGAAGACATCCTCCGTATGAATGATATTGGTGTAGATATTATTATGACAGATGATATTCCATTAGCAAAAAAACTTCTGCAAAACGAATAGAAGGAGAACGGTTATGTTAGATATGGAGCGTTACGTTTTCCTTGCGAGACAGGCGGTTGCAGAGGGGTGCGTGCTGCTGAAAAACGATGCGAACACATTGCCAATTCGGAAAGGTGGCAAGGTTGCGAGTTTTGGGCGCAGTCAATTCAACTATTATAAAAGCGGAACGGGTTCTGGTGGAAAAGTAAATACAGCTTATGTTGTCAGTGTACTAGATGCACTTCAAGGTTGTAAAGATATTGTTATGAATGAGACAGTGTTAACCGTCTATGAAAAATGGCTCGAGGAGCATCCGTTTGATGAAGGAAAGGGATGGGCAACAGAACCTTGGTGTCAGGAGGAGATGCCTCTTTCAGAAGAGGTTGTGAAAGAAGCGGCTCTTGAATCAGAAATAGCGCTTGTAACCATTGCGAGAACAGCAGGAGAAGCCAGAGATAATTCAGCGACAGAAGGAAGCTTTCTGTTGACAAAAGAAGAAGAGCAAATGCTAGAACTAGTGTGTCGTTACTTTACAAAGACTGCTGTTCTTTTGAATACAGGAAACATTATCGATATGAAGTGGGTGGAGAAGTACAATCCATCTGCTGTTCTGTATATCTGGCAGGGAGGTCAGGAAGGTGGAAATGGTGTCTTGGATGTGCTGACAGGAAAGGTTAGCCCAAGCGGAAAACTGGCGGACACCATTGCAAAGGACTATTCGGATTATCCTTCAACGGAAAACTTTGGAGATGACGACCAAAATATCTATACAGAAGATATCTATATTGGATATCGTTATTTTGAAACCTTTGCAAAAGACAAAGTGTTATATCCGTTTGGGTATGGGCTTTCTTATACAAACTTTGATTTAGAGACAATAGATTTCCGTTGGGACGGAGAGCAGGTTGAAGCGTCAGTGAAGGTGACAAACTGTGGAAATGTTGCTGGAAAAGAAGTGGTGCAGTTTTACAAAGAGGCACCGCAAGGAGCACTTGGTAAACCGGCAAGAGAGTTGTGTGGATTTGCAAAGACCAGAGAATTGCTTCCGGGAGAGAGTGAGACAGTTACGATAACTTGTGACAGATATTATCTCGCATCCTATGATGACAGCGGAGTCACTGGGCACCTATCAGCCTATGTATTAGAGGCAGGTGAATACCACTTCTACGTAGGAACAGATGTAAGAAGTGCTTCTAAAGTTGGAACGTTTGAAATTAAGGAAACACTGGTGGTGGCACAACATACAGCAGCGCTTTCACCAACCGTCTCTTTTGACAGAATGTATCCAAAGATGACAGAAGATGGTTTTGTACCTTCCTATCAGCCGGTGCCAACGAGAAATTACGATTTGTGGGAACGCATTACGTCTGCACGTCCAGGTGAAATTCCATACACAGGCGATCAAGGGTACAAGCTTGTAGATGTAAGGGATGGAAGAGTGTCAATGCAGGAATTCGTGGCACAGATGACAAAGGAAGAAATCAGCGTATTACTTCGAGGAGAAGGTATGTGTTCACTGAAGGTGACACCGGGAACGGGAGGCGCTTTTGGTGGTCTTACGAAACGTTTAAAGGCGTTTGGCATTCCGGTGGGTTGTTGTACAGATGGACCGAGCGGACTTCGAATGGATGTAGGAACAATTGCTTTCTCATTACCAAGTGGAACTTGTCTTGCAAGCAGCTATAACGAAGCATTGTCAGAAGAACTTTTTGAAATGCTTGGAATCGAGCTTCGGAAGAATAAGGTAGACATTCTTTTAGGACCAGGTATGAATTTACACCGAAATCCGTTAAATGGAAGAAACTTTGAATATTTTTCAGAAGACCCAATAGTGACAGGTAAGATGACATGCGCTCAACTTCGAGGAATGCATAAGCATCATGTAACAGGAACCATTAAACACTTTATCGCACAGAATCAAGAATATAGAAGAACATTTGTGAATGGCGTGATTTCAGAAAGAGCTATTCGCGAATTGTACTTAAAAGGATTCGAGATTGCCGTGAAAGAAGGTGGCGCATATAGCATTATGTCAACCTACAGCCCGGTAAATGGACTGTATACTGCGTCAAGTTATGACCTTTTAACTCAGATACTTCGTAAAGAATGGGGATATGAAGGATTTGTCATGAGCGACTGGTGGGCAAAGGGCAATGAAGAAGGATGTGAAGGAATCAAGCAAGAAATGGCAGCCATGGTAAGAAGTCAGAATGATATCTATATGGTTGCAAACAATTCGGAGAAAAATTCCAATAATGACAACATGCTTGCTGCTTTGGAATCAGACAAATTGACGATAGGGGAAATGCAGGCGTGTGCATGCAATCTACTTCGCACTCTTATGCGTATACCAGCAATGGAGCGTATGCTCGGAGAAGAGGAGAAATGTTACCGTGAACTTTGCGGTCAGGGAGATGGCTATGAACCGCTAGATCATTACACTTATGTAGACCTTACGCAAACAGGAGAGATTCCGACGGAACTTATTTCGACAGGAGCAGGATGTAATACCGGATTTGAGTTGGAACTACCGGATTCCCTGAATCGCATTGTGGAACTCACTCTGCGTGCGCGTGCAGCGGCAGAACAAGTGGCTCAAATACCAATGTTTGTCTATTACAATGGGGTCATGGTGCAAAGCATCAGCTTGACAGGTGCTGATAGAGAATGGCAAACAGTATCCTTCCTACTGCAGGGACTTCACAAGGTTGGAACTACTATGGAATTTCGATTTGCAGCAGAAGGAATAGAACTTGGAAGTTGTATACTTAAAAAAGAAATGGATTACGAATAAATTATGAAAGAAGGGTATTTTTATGTACATGAAATTAAAAGATGGTAAGTCAAAAGTGCTTACCTTTAGTTATGATGATGGTGTGGTTCAGGATATCCGATTTATTAATATTTTAAATGCACATGGATTAAAGGGGACATTTAATATCAATACAGGAAGATATTTAGCTGAAGATGCAGTGCGTGAGAAATTTCGTGGCAAGTTGAAGTTATCGGAAATGAAAGAATTGTATGCGGGACATGAGATTGCAGTTCACACGGTCAATCATACATTTCTGGATAGATTACGCACTACAGATATCCTAGTAGAAGTGATAGAAGATAGGAAAAATATTGAAGCGCAGTATCGGACGATTGCGCGTGGTATGGCGTATCCATATGGAAAATATAACGATGAAGTTGTTGAGGCATTAGAGAAGTGTGGCATTTGTTATGCAAGAACAACAGTTTCAACTGGGAAGTTTACATTCCCAGAAAATTGGCTTACACTCCATCCGACTTGCCATCATAAGAATCCAAAACTGATGGATTATGCAAGACAATTTGCGGAAACGAATTCAAGATACACATCTGAAAATCGCATGTTCTATGTGTGGGGGCATACTTATGAATTTGACGACCAAGATAACTGGGAGATTATAGAAGAGTTCGCCAAATATATTGGTAATAGAGAAGATATTTGGTACGCAACAAACATTGAGATATATGATTATGTAAAAGCATATGAAAACCTTCAGGTTAGTATGGATGGAACAATCGTTCATAATCCATCTGCAATCGATGTTTGGTTCGTGAAGGATACCGCAATCGATGCACCAACTTATTGCGTGAAAGCGGGAGAAACAGTATTTTTGTAAGGAGAAATAATACCATGATTCGAAGAGAATTTGAAGGGGCAGAATGGGAGTTTCCGTTTGTAGTGTATGAACCTGAAAAAATGGAAGAAAATTTGCCACTTATTATACAACTACATGGTGTTGGAGAATCCGGAAGTGGCGGCGAGGATCTTGTGAAAGTAGATAAGCACGGATTTTCGAAGCTGTTACTGGCAGGAGAAGAATTCCCATGTATTTTCGTGATGCCACAGTGCAAAAAAGAGTCTTTCTGGGCTGCAGAAATTCCAAATATGTACAGTTTTATCCGAAAAATTATTCAAGAATATCATGTTGATGAAAATCGTGTGTACTTAACAGGACTTAGCATGGGTGGTTATGGCACATGGTATACGGCACTGCGATATCCGGACATGTTTGCTGCGATAGCACCGGTTTGCGGAGGTGGCATGGTTTGGAGAGCAGGAACCTTGCATATGCCGATTTGGACATTTCATGGTACAGAAGACCCCACAGTCTCTGTTTCAGAAACGATAAATATGGTTCATAAAATAAGAAGTGTAGGCGAGAATGAAGAAGTAAAAATGACTTTGTTGGATGGTGTAAAGCATAACGCGTGGGATTATGCTTATACGCCGCAGTTAGTTGAGTGGTTACTGTCCCACAGTCGATGATTACGGAAGGGTTGGAAGTGAGGAGTATGAGATGATAAAAGATTATCATATGCATCCGATGGTAGTGCAGAAACCGGAGCAATTTGATTTGTTTGTACAAAAGGCAATTGCAGAGGGCATTGAAGAAATTTGTATTACGGATCATATGCCGTTGTTATGTTCGACTGCAAAGGATAGGATTCCGCACGGTAAAATCAAAGAGTATTGCAAAACTGTAAGACAGTTTGCGCAGCAATATAAAGATGAGATTTCTATCAAGTTGGGCATTGAAATTGATTATCATCCTAGTGTGCAAAAGAAAATTGAAGCAGTCCTAGAAGCCGGCGAATTTGATTTTGTATTGGGGTCTTCACATTTGCATGTAATAAAGCAACACGAGTGGTTTCAGAATAATGTGACTTATAATGAGTATGCAAAATCCATGTTTGAAAATACAATCTTGGCTGCACAGTCCGGATATTTTGATGCCATCGCACATGTGGATATGCATCGGAGAATTTTTGCCAGAAAAGATAAATTCCCGTTGATTGATGATGGATATTCTGAATCTTTACATACGCAGTTGATTAATGAAACATTGGATGTAATAGCTGAGAATGGTGTCCGTTTGGAACTTAACCCGCATATAGCGGAATTATCGGGTGAGATTATGGATATGTATCCGAGTCTATATGTTACTGAGCGAGCTTTGGAAAAAGGAATTAAGTTTACTTTTGGTTCTGATGCACATAAACCGCAAAGTGTGGGAACCTGCTTGAAAGAATTGCGGGAGCATGAGGTATACAAGAAGGCTCTTGCTACATGGGAAACTTTATAATTTTATAGGAATTATTAAAAATATATTGTGAAAGGAAATACGAATATGAAAAAGAGATTAGTTAGTGTAATTTTAGTTTTGTTTTGTTTTTGTATGGCAGGATGTACTATGGCCAAGAACACGGATGCTGGTGTAGATTCTGATACCAAAACTGAAACGGAGACCAAGACGGATGCAGAGACTGAAACAGAGACCAAGAAGGATGAAGAGACTGAAACAGATGTCAAAGTAGAAATAGACAATGAATTGAACGAAGAATATGACTATAATTATGAAGATGACTATGAAGACGAATATGAGTATGAAGACGAATATTAGGAGACAACTAAATGGATATCAAAGAAGCAATCGTTAGCAGAAGAACTGTGCGTTCTTTTTGTGACGAGTATATCAGTTCAGAGGTACTGAAAGAAATTTGTAAAACATCAAGATTGTACGCAAGTGCAGCAAATCTTCAGCCTATCAGATTCAGTATTATTAATGACAGTCTGACTTGCAAAGAGGTGTTTCAGCACGTGCATTTGGCTGGGTATATCCCGGATTACAAAGTGTTGCCACAGAATGAACCTCCGGCTTACATTCTGTTGTCAACAGAACTGAAAGTAAGCAAAAACCCACAGTTCGACGCAGGTGCGGCGGCTACCAATATTATGCTTTTGGCAAAAGAATATGGACTGGACACGTGTTGCATTGGTAATTTTTCAAAAGAAGACATTGCAACAATTTTGGAAATTGATTTGGAAACATATAGACCAATGTATCTGATTGCCGTCGGAAAAAGTACACAGAAAAACGAAATAAAAAGTATGAGTGACACGGTAAAATATACTTTTGAAGAAGGGCGATTTATTGTGCCAAAACGTGATTTAAAAGATGTATTTATATAATCGAGGATACTTGTAAAAATATTCCTCTCTTGCATATGCTTTGCAGTGGTGCTATAATCACTGCAAAGCATATTTTCTTTTGCAGAGCATCTTGCTTTGCGTTCTAGAAGGGAATGTTCCCATCATTTAAACATATCAGTATAATTGCAAGACAGCGTGATTGTGATTATATATTTGGAAAATCCATGCTTTAAGTATCAAATCAAAGTAACAGTTGCAAAGTTGGCTTCTATGGGTGTGTCTATTGAAGACATAACTCTCTAATAAGTGTGCCATACACAAACAATTGAGAAGATTGTAAAGAGCCTCTAAAGTTTTGATGATTAGTAAATGTTTTGAATTCTGAGGAAGTGGTTAATCCACTTCCTTTTTATTATTTGATGAATATTTTCTTGATTTTCACCACATAATGTAATATTATTACAATAAGAGGTGAAAATATGATAAAAACAACTAATATTTTAGAGGATTATGAAGAAGGTGTAAAGACCCTTCAGGATACCTATCATATTCCACTTATCTTTTTATCACTTGGAAGGGACGGCAGCCGTGCATATTATAAGGATATGAAGGTGGAGGTTCCTGCATTTATACAGGAGAATACCATTGAAACAACGGGAGCTGGTGATACGTTTTTCGGAAGCGCATTGCATTTCGTTCTTGAAAAAGGGTTGGAGAATCTGAGTGAGAATGATTTGACGGAGATGCTGACATTTGCAAATGCGGCCGCATCCATTATCACGACGAGAAAAGGGGCGCTGAAGGTGATGCCATCTAGGGCAGAAGTTGAGACTTTAATAAATAAGTAATAGTGCTGTCGCACTCTCGAATATATTTCGGGAATGCGACAGTTTTGTTGTTTATACAATTATTTGTTACCACATCCACAATCTGCAGACTTGTCGAACGCAGGGTTAAATGCGTAGAAGTTTTTGCTATCCAAATTATCTTGAACAATTCTAAGACTTTCGCCGAATCTTTGATAGTGCACGATTTCGCGGGCACGAAGGAAACGAATTGGGTCAGCAATTTCAGGGTCTTTGATAAGACGCAGAATATTGTCATAGGTGGTGCGGGCTTTTTGTTCCGCAGCCATATCTTCGTGAAGGTCTGTAATTGGGTCCCCTTTGGATTGGAAATAAGTTGCTGTGAAAGGAGTACCGCCAGCGGCTTGCGGCCAGAGACCTAGTGTGTGGTCTACATAATATTTGTCAAAACCGGCTTTTTGAATTTCTTCCATAGATAAGTCTTTGGTCAATTGATAAATGATGGAGCTTACAATTTCCATATGTGCTAGCTCCTCCGTTCCGATGTCCGTTAAGATACCGGTCACTTCCTTGTAAGGCATGGTGTAGCGTTGAGATAAATATCTCATGGAAGCAGCCAATTCTCCGTCTGGACCACCAAACTGGCTCATGATTACCTGAGCTAATTTTGCATTTGTCTGTGTGATTTTTACAGGGTATTGCAAACGTTTTTCATAAATCCACATAAACTAACATCCTCCTTCCTGCCATGGCCATGGCTCATTAATCCAATTCCATCTGTCGCTACAAGCTTCTACAGTAGTATCCACTGTAAGAGGTCCATAATATTTCGCGTATTCGTCTAAAGCATGGTTGCGAAGTTTGCTGTATTCATGGAAATAAGCGAGAGCTTCTTGATTATCAGGATGAGTATCAAGAAAGAGTTTCGCATCATCTACAGAGAAGCTAACAACGTTAATCCAATTTAATAAATCTTTGCGGCAAGGTTTGTTTGTCATCGTTTTACTCCTCCTTTTCCTAAAAATGGCAGGTTCAGTTCTTGGAAAATGGTTCCACAGTGAAATCCTTTTTCAGCATCGTAAAGGTCACGCCAAGTTTGCCATGGTACATATGCCATTGCCAGTGACTTGTTTTCATACATGTCTCGCTTTGCCATGCAAGAATCGTCTGTGCGAGGTGTGCTCATACAATTATCGTCCGTGCGTGGATGATTCATGCAAGGAGATTGTGGATGACGATAGGTGTTGTATGGCATTGCATTGTTTCTATAATTCTGCATACGGGTTATTCCTTTCTTATAACATTCCTAATTTAATGTATGTTTTTTCGAGAAAACTGTTCCATAATGGTTGTTTTTCGCAAAGGTTCTCGTTATAATTGGAAATATGAGTATAGGATCGTATCCGATAGGGGAGAAAAAAGTGGGGAAGAAAAGACGATATTTCGATTATAGTTTACTTACAATCGTAATCTTTCTGGTGTGTTTTGGTCTGGTAATGCTTTATAGTACCAGCTCATACAGTGCGCAGATTGAATTTGATGGAAATAGTATGTATTATGTGATAAGGCAGGGCATTTTCAGCGTTGTTGGTTTCGCACTAATGTTATGGCTGTCCAAATGGGATTATCACATTTTTTCTAAGTTGGCATGGCTAGCCTATTGGGGTGCCTTTGGGTTGATGGCTTTAGTAAGATTCACTCCACTTGGGGTGGAAATTAACCATGCAAGAAGATGGCTTCGAATGCCATTCGGGTTTACGATTCAACCATCTGAGTTAGCCAAGATTGCTGTGATTGTATTGATTCCGTTTTTGATATGTAAGGTTGGAAAGCAGTTTAGAAATATAAAGGTTATGGGCAAGATATTTTTATGGGGCGCAGCCATTGCCGGAGGCGTTTATATTTTGACAGATAATCTAAGTACAGCGATTATCGTATTAGGAATCGTATGTGTGATGATTTTTGTGGCCCATAAAAAAACTGCAATCTGGCTTGCACTGGCAGGCGGTGGCCTAAGTTTGATTGGTGTTTTTGTATACATACTTGATTCAGTGATGGATACCAGTGAATCTTTTCGTTTACGAAGAATTTTGGTGTGGCTTCATCCGGAGGAAAACATGGCAGATGGCGGTTTCCAGGTAATGCAGGGACTATATGCCATTGGTTCCGGTGGCTTTTTTGGAAAGGGATTGGGAAACAGCGCACAGAAGATGGTGATTCCGGAAGCGCAGAACGATATGATTTTGGCAGTAATCTGTGAAGAACTTGGGGTGTTTGGAGCAATTGTTCTTTTGACAATGTTTGGAATTCTTTTATATCGCTTAATGTTTATCGCGCAGAATGCACCGGATATGTATGGTTCCCTTATGGTGACCGGAATCTTTGCTCATATTGCGCTTCAGGTAGTTTTAAATGTAGCAGTTGTACTTAATGTGATTCCAACGACTGGTATTACATTACCGTTTATCAGTTACGGAGGAACGTCAATGGTATTCTTATTGGCGGAAATGGGAATTGCACTTAGCGTGTCAAACAGAATAGAGTTTGACGAATAAGAAGAAAGGTGATATAATCACTTTATTATAGGTAATTGGAGGACTAGTTCGAAATGAGTCAAGCAAAAGTTGAAAAATATAAAGAACAGAAAGCAAATCGTAAACAGACGATGAAAAAAGAAAAACTTCAAAGAATCGTGAGAAATAGTATCGCAGCAGTTGTGGTTGTGGCAGCTCTTGGTTGGGTAGGTTATTCAGGAGGTACATCTATTATTGATAACATTCCACGTGAAGAAGTTAAGGTTGATTACAATGCGATTAGCAATTATGAATCGGCACTCAATGGAACAGAGACAGCAGAATAAGATAATTTGAAGATTTACGGTGTATTGGCAAAGGTATT
>JAZRPT010000045.1:0-5576 GCA_045649385.1 Faecalimonas sp.
ATAAAAGCAAGATTCTTCGCAAAAGAAGGATCTTGTTTTTTACTTGATATTTTTGCGTAATCGTGGTAGTATAATCACACATTTTCAAACATTCTAATATTTTAAAATCTAATTTCTATGGCAGTTCGCCAAATTATTTCAATGTTTGAACAAGAGAATATTGTGGAAGGGGCGGATGCTTATGATTGTAAAAATCCTTATTTATAGTCTTTTAAAGAATAACTAGTTGTGATAAAATAAGGAGGAAGAAAGAGTGGATGAAAAAGTAAAAACACATTTGGCAAATAATGTTGAAGTTGCGGACGTGAAGAGTCAGCTCGATGAAAACGCAAAACGGCTTTTGGCAAATAAGCAAGTGCTCGCGTGGATTATGAAATATACGGTAGCGGAATTTCGAGATTATGAACTGGCGGAAATCGAAGACTGCATTGAAGGCGAACCGGAGATTGGTACTCATCATGTTTATCCAGGGAAAGGAGAGGCTATTACTGGGATGAACACGGAAAGTAAAATTCCAAATGAAGGCGAGGCAACGTTTGATATTCGGTTTTATGCTATTACAAAAGGAAAACAACATGTAAAATTACTTTTGAACATCGAGGCTCAGAAGAAGTACTATGTGGGTTATCCAATCATTTTGAGAGGATTATTCTATTGTTCCAGAATGATATCAGAACAAAAGGATACCGAGTTTAGAAATGATCACTATGAAGATTTGAAGAAGGTGTATTCTATTTGGATATATATGGATGCACCGGATTATGCATCACATACAATTTCAGCATATACCATACATCATGAGAATTTGTATGGCGAGTATGAAGAAAAAGAGAGACATGATTTGATGTCAGTGATTGCTGTGCGTCTTGCAGTAGACAAAGAACAGGAAGGCGGCAATCAATTACATGGTATGTTAGAGACCTTGTTTTCGAAGAAAATGAGTGTACTGGAAAAAGAAGAAAAACTAGAACACGATTTTGGAATGCGAATGACGGAAAAAGTGAAGGAAGGAGCAGGAAGTATGTGTAATTATAGCGATTGGGTAGAAGAAAGAGCAATTGAAAGTGGGATGGCCCAAGGCGAAAAGAATCTACTTATGTGTCAGGTGAAGAAAAAATTGGATAAAAATATGACAGTAGTAGAAATCGCAGAGGCCCTGGAGCAGAATGTTGAGGATATTAATAATATTATAGAAGAATTGAAGAAAGAAGCATAGAAGTTTTCGTTAAAATAGAAATCGCAGGGGTTTATCATGAAAAAAAGAATATTTAGTTGGATAATTACAATAACACTTATCTTAGGTTGTTTATCAGGATGTAGCATTTTCGACAGTGGTGCAAAATATGAAAAGGCTTGTGAGGCATTGGCAGAAACTAAACTAACCGAAACAGGCAGCTACAAAGTGACGGAAGAACTTAGAATTGCTTCGCAGAACGCGGAATATACAGAGCCAAAAAATATCATTTATATGATTGGTGATGGAATGGGGATTAATATCGTAGAGACGACACGCGATTTTTTTGTGGATAGTTTATATGAAGGAACGTTAGCCATTGATTTAGTGCCACAAGTGGGGTGGCAAAGTACATATTCTGCGGATGCTCAAATCACAGATTCTGCAGCAGGAGGCACTGCACTGGCTACCGGATATAAAACCAGTAATGGTACTATCGCAATGGACAAGCTCGACCAGAATCCTTATAAGACCGTCTTGGAATTAGCGGCTGAAAAAGGTAAGAGTACCGGAATTATAGCCACGAAGGCGGTGACAGATGCAACACCGGCAAGCTTTACTGCTCACGTTGCTGACCGTGGGATGCAAGAGGAGATTGCCACGCAGCAGTTAGAAAAGCTGTCGAGTGGTGAGTTAGACCTTGTTTTGGGTGGGGGACGCAAGTATTACACCGTAGATGAGAATCAGAAAACGCTTGAGAGTTTGCAAAATGACGGATTGAGCTACGTGACAAATTGGGAGTCTACATCGAAGGCGGAACTTCCGGTTCTTGGCCTTTATGATGTAGATGCTCTTGATACAATGGATGTTGACACGCCGACAGTGGCTGAGATGACGGAATTTGCGCTTGAGAAGCTATCTGAGGATGAGAACGGATTTTTCCTTATGGTAGAGGGTTCGCAAATTGACACAAAGGCACACGCGAACATATATGTCCACGAAGCGAAGGAGATGTATGATTTTGACTGTGCCATCGGTGTTGCAGTGAAATATGTGGCATTGCATCCGGATACGGTACTGGTTATTACAGCCGACCACGAAACAGGGGGGGTGCATTTACTTAAGGAAGCAACTGATGATGTTTCCAACAATTTCCTTTATACAACAGATGGTCATACCAGTATTCAGGTTCCGGTGTATGCAATCGGAACTGGAGTGGAGGCCTTGAGTACAATTCAAGATAATGTAGATGTGGCACGTTTTGTGGCTACTCTTTTGGGGGAAATGGATTTCGGGCAACAAAGTGAGATTACCTCATTGTTTGATGATAATAAGCCATTTAAGGTCTCTTTCGGTGAGGAAGATATACTGTGGAGTTTGCCAAATAATATAACTAAGAAATTGTCAGGTGTTGTGAACGCACGTGCAATTCATATTAAAGTCAAGAATGTAAGTGGAGAAAAGGTGCATCTCCCTTCCCTTGTGATACAAGGAGAAAAAACAATTTTTGTAGCGCCGCAATCAGACTACTTAGAAAACAAATCAGAGATGGTGTTAACGTACGTGTTACCGGTAGAATGCTGGGAAGACGGTGCATTGGCATCGATACAGTCTATGGCTCTTTCTTATCAGTCATCCGATGTATCTGATTGGAAAGTCAGGCTATTGGGAAGTGCTCTCGAGAACGCCACGTTCAAAATCAGTGAAGTTTGGGTAACTGACAGAAGACTAGAACAATAGGAAAACTTCGAAAACTTTGAATATATATGGTCTTGCAAACACTTGGGCGATGAATTAAAATATTACCAACAATTAGTTTTTATGCTAGGAGGAAAATGAAAAATGAAAAAACTTCACCTTGTATGTAATTCACATCTTGATCCGGTATGGCAATGGGATTGGGATGAAGGTGCGGCAGCAGCACTTGCAACTTTTTATAGCGCAGTTCGTCTCGCTGAAAAATATGACTATATCTTTTGTCATAATGAGGTTATCCTTTACGAGTATATTGAACGGTTTGAACCAGCTTTGTTTGAGGAAATCGCGGAATTAGTAAAAGCAGGAAAATGGCATATCATGGGTGGCTGGTATGACCAACCGGATTGTCTTGTACCGTCAGGCGAATCCTTTATGCGCCAAATTAGTTTGGGAAAAGAATACTTTACGGAAAAGTTCAACACATTTCCTAAAACCGGAATTAACTTTGATGCCTTTGGTCACACAAAAGGGCTTCCACAGATTTTGAAGAAATGTGGTTATGAATCTTATCTGTTCTGCCGACCATTGGAATGGTTTACCTGGTTTAAAGAAGTGCCACATGGGCCATTCATGTGGGAAGGCTATGATGGAAGTAAAATTAAAGCACTTCGCCAGGAGGATATGGAGATTTACTGTAGTCAGCCTGGAATGGCAAAGGAAAGCATTATTCGTAAGGCTAAAGTTTACGAAAATGATAAAGAAGACGATATGATTATCCTTTGGGGTGTTGGAAATCATGGTGGTATTAATTCAGAGAAAGATTTAAATGATATCATTGCTTTGACAGATGAGAAGAAGGGCACTTGGGAGATTATCCATTCGACACCGGATGACTATTTTGCTTCCGTTACTCCTACACAGGATTTCTCACAAGAATTAATCGCATTTATCAAGTCATATTCTTCAGTAAATGAGATTAAACAAGCACATGACAAGCTGGAAAATGCGATCTATCGCGCAGAACGCTTCTTATCGATGCTTGGAATTGCGGGCATATATAAGTATGATAAAGAAGTGTTTAAGAATGCTGAACGTGCTTTATGTCAAATTGAATTCCACGATGTGCTTTCTGGAACATCCATTAAGACAGGAAACGATTCTTCCATTGCAAAAGCATTAACTGCGATACAACAGGTAAATGGAGAATTTTATAACGGATATTTCCGATTTAGTGGAATGCTACCGAAAGCAAAAGATGGGGATGATTGCTTCGTAGTGCTTAATCCACATCCATATGAAGTGACAACTGTAGTGGAAACAGAATTGTTTGAACCGGGACCGGGGAAATATGTGTTGCATATGTATGACAGTGAAGGTAAACCAGTAGATTCTCAAGTAATATTGGAAGAATCCATTATCAACTTTTCCCGCAGAAAACGTTTGATTTACAAATATACATATCCGGCAATGTCAGTTACACAATTTGGTATTCACACAGAAACTGTGGAGGTAGAACCACCGCGCTATGCAGGGGATACATCTACGGATGACATTATCTTAAAAGATGAGTTTAAGCAGGTGAAAATCAGTAGAAGTACCGGATTGATAGAAAGTTATATCCAAGATGGTAAAGAATATGCTGCAGGCAATTTGTTTAATCCGATTGTTTTTGATGATAACGAAGATCCATGGGGCTGGAGAATGTGCAAACTGGGAACCAATTTCCGCCCAATGAAATTGGATACAACAGGAAATGGTTTGTTTGAAGGGCTGAAAGGCGTGACAATTTTGGAAGATGGTCCGGTGCTTACTCAGGTTGAAGCATTATTTAGTCTTGGAGAATCTCATGTTATTGTAAATTATAAGTTCTATCACGGACTGCCATATATGGATATTAACGCACATGTTATATGGAACAGTAAAATGAAAGGCTTAAAGTTCGAATTGCCACTTTGCGGTAAGCAGGGTTATTTCACACAGGCAGCTTATGGAACACAGTACAATAAAAATGATGGAGATGAGAAGCCTGGCAACCGTTTTGTGGGTGTAGAAAATGGCGAAAATGCCTTTGTAGTATACAACCGCAGTGGTATCCACTCTTATGCGAAAGAGGGCAAAAAGTTGTATCTCACATTGCTTAATGGTTCTGCATATTGTGCACATCCGACAGACCCGGGAGTTCCGCTTATTGTAGATGAGACACGCTATACTCAGTTTATTGAAATTGGAACACATGATTTCTCATTCCGTCTTGGTGTAAACAAAGTGAACGAATGTGAAAAGAATGCACAAGAATTTAACCAGCCACTTTATAGTGTGTTGACATTCCCACATGGAAAAGGAAATGCGCCGAAAGAGTTAGTTACTGTTTCAAATGAAAATGTTGTAATTACCGCATTTAAGCGTAGAAAAAATGGTACATACCTTGTAAGACTTCATAATAATTATAAGACTGGTACAAGTACAACTATCCAGATTAATGGTGCTTCAAAGGAAATTAAATTCAAAAAATATGAATTTAAGACTTTTGTTTATAATGGAAAAACCATACGCGAATCGAAAGATGCAGCACTCTGGTAGATAAAAAAAGCAAGATTCTTCGCAAAAGAAGGATCTTGTTTTTTACTTGATATTTTTGCGTAATCGTGGTAGTATAATCACACATTTTCAAACATTCTAATATTTTAAAATCTAATTTCTATGG
>JAZRPT010000046.1:0-5156 GCA_045649385.1 Faecalimonas sp.
ACACCATATGATTCTGGTTTGGATCAAAACTTATTAGCTGAAATCGCTGATTACTTTAGACCAATCCGTGACAATGCTTTGGAATCAGGACTTCTGAATCCAAAGAACATGGGTGTTAACATTAAGACATTATTATACCAAGTACCAGGTGGTATGTTATCAAACTTAACATCACAGTTAAAAGAACAGGGTGCTGAAGATAAATACTATGAAGTATTAGAAGAAGTGCCAAAGGTACGTAAAGACCTTGGAGAACCACCTCTTGTAACACCATCTTCACAAATCGTTGGTACACAGGCTGTATTTAACGTACTTATGGGAGAACGTTACAAAATGGCTACCAAAGAAACAAAAGACGTATTGAGTGGAAAATACGGTGCAACAGTTAAACCTTTCAACGAAGAAGTTCAAAAGAAGGTTCTTGGAGAAAATCCGGAAGTTATCACATGTCGTCCAGCTGATTTAATTCCAGACGAGTTGGATACACTTCGCGGTGAAATGGCACAATGGTCACAACAGGAGGAAGACGTATTAACATACGCATTGTTCCCACAAGTTGCTACAGATTTCTTTAAATATAGAGAAGCACAGCAAACAAGAGTTGACCAAACAGTAGCTGATACAGAAAACGGAAGTTATCCGGTATAAAATAATGATTAAGAAGAAATGCAGATTTTGCATTTCTTCTTTTTTGATTTCATGGTATAATAGATAAAGACTGTTGAAATAGGAGGGGTGTGCATGTCAACATATATCATGGCATTGGACGCTGGTACAACAAGTAATCGTTGTATTCTCTTTAATAAAAAAGGTGAAATCTGCAGCGTGGCGCAGAGAGAGTTTACACAATATTTTCCACAGCCAGGCTGGGTAGAGCATGATGCAGACGAAATCTGGGCTAGCATGCTTGGTGTAGCTGTGGAAGCTATGAATAAAATAGGTGCCTCAGCCGGGGAGATTGCGGCAATCGGTATTACGAACCAAAGAGAGACTGCAATTGTGTGGGACAAAAACACTGGTGAACCGGTATGTCATGCAATAGTATGGCAGTGTAGACGAACTTCTGAATATTGTGATTCTTTGAAAGCAAAAGGGCTAACCGAAGAATTTAGAGCAAAAACAGGACTTGTGATTGATGCTTATTTCTCGGGCACAAAAGTAAAATGGATTTTAGACAACGTACCGAGTGCAAGAGAAAAAGCTGAAAAAGGAGAACTCTTATTTGGTACGGTTGAGACATGGCTTATCTGGAAATTTACGAAGGGTGCCGTGCATGTAACGGATTATTCCAACGCTTCCCGTACCATGCTGTTTAACATCAATACTCTGGAATGGGATGATGAAATTCTTGCGGAACTTGACATTCCGAAATGTATGCTTCCGAAGGTGAAACCATCCAGTTGCCTTTACGGATGTTCAGATGCATCATTTTTAGGCGGTGAAATTCCGATTGCAGGTGCGGCGGGAGACCAACAGGCAGCTCTGTTTGGACAAACATGCTTCACAGCAGGTGAAGCAAAGAACACTTATGGAACGGGATGTTTCTTACTTATGAATACCGGGGAGAAACCTGTGTTTTCTGATAACGGTCTTGTTACAACCATTGCTTGGGGATTGGATGGAAAAGTGACTTATGCATTAGAAGGTTCTATTTTTGTTGCAGGTGCAGCAATTCAATGGCTTCGAGATGAAATGCGATTTATAGATTCTTCTGCGGAGTCAGAGATGATGGCAATGCAAGTGAAAGATACAAATGGTTGTTATGTGGTACCTGCTTTCACCGGGCTTGGTGCACCTCACTGGGACCAATATGCAAGAGGAACCATTGTCGGTTTGACACGAGGTGTAAATAAGTACCATATCATTCGTGCAACCTTGGAATCTGTTGCATATCAGGTCAATGATGTACTTGCAGCCATGAGAGCAGATTCGGGAATTACATTATCATCCTTGAAAGTAGATGGTGGTGCAAGTGCCAACAATTTCCTTATGCAAACTCAGGCAGATATTATTGATGCACCGGTCAATAGACCACAGTGCGTAGAGACGACTGCTATGGGTGCCGCGTATTTGGCTGGTCTTGCAGTTGGATATTGGAAAAACAAAGAGGAAGTTGTTAATAATTGGACAGTTGATAAAACATTTAAACCTAGCATTAGCCATGAAAAAAGAGAGACGATGGTAAAAGGTTGGAATAAGGCTGTAAAATATTCATATAATTGGGCGAGGGAAGATTAAAATATGAGCAAAGTACTTGTAGTAGGCGGTGGTGCAGCCGGTATGTTTGCGGCAATTTTTGCAGCCTACAACGGAAATGAAGTGCATCTATTTGAAAAAAACGAAAAATTAGGAAAAAAACTGTTCATTACAGGGAAAGGCAGATGTAATATTACAAATGCAAGTGATATGGAAACTTTGTTTTCTTCGGTAGTAACCAATTCAAAGTTTTTATATAGTAGTTTTTACGGATATACGAATCAGGATGTCATTGAATTTTTTGAGAGAATTGGAGTTCGTACGAAAATTGAGCGTGGAAATAGAGTATTTCCGCTTTCTGACCATTCTTCTGATGTGATAGCAGGTTTAACAAGAGAACTACAGCAGTTGGGCGTAGAGATTCATTTGCATACAGCGGTTAAGAGGATTGTTGGAAAAGAACAGTTTGAGTACATTGAACTACAGAATGGGACAAGAATAGAAGGCGATGCTTGTATCGTTGCAACTGGTGGGTTTTCATACCAGACAACAGGTTCGACAGGAGATGGATATCGTTTCGCGAAGGAATTGGGGCATCAGGTAACAGAAGTTTTGCCGGCGTTAGTTCCACTGACCATCAAAGAGTGGTATGCAAAAGAATTGCAGGGGTTATCACTACGCAATGTGCAGGCAACCATTTATGATGGTAACAAGAAACTATATGATGATTTTGGAGAAATGCTGTTTACCCATTATGGTGTAAGTGGTCCGTTGATGCTGAGTGCCAGCAGTTATATAGGAAAAAAATTACAGGAAAAAGAATTGAAATTAGTAATCGATCTAAAACCGGCTCTTACAACGGAGCAGTTAGACCAACGTGTACTACGTGATTTTGAAGAAAACATGAACAAGCAGTTTAAAAATGCACTTGGCAAATTGTTCCCTACAAAAATGATTCCGATTATGATAGAATTAAGCGGGATTGACTCAGAGAAAAAAGTGAATTTGATTTCAAAAGAAGAGAGACAACAATTTGTTTCATTGATTAAAAATTTCACAATGACCATAACAGGACTTCGAGATTTTAACGAAGCGATTATAACCAAAGGTGGAATATCTGTGAAAGAGATCAATCCATCCACAATGGAATCCAAATTAGTACATGGTCTCTATTTTGTGGGTGAGGTTTTGGATTTGGATGCGTTGACCGGTGGTTTTAATCTTCAGATTGCATGGTCCACAGGTCATGTGGCAGGTAGTAGTATTTGTGATTGGAACGAATAAATATAACGGAGGATAAGAAAATGGGATATAATGTAGCAATTGACGGACCTGCAGGGGCAGGAAAAAGTACAGTAGCAAAAAGAGTTGCAAAAGAATTAGGATTTATTTATGTGGATACAGGAGCAATGTATCGTGCATTGGCTGTATTCTTCTTGAAACAAGGTCTAAAGCCGGAAGAAACGGAAAGAATAGCTGAAGTATGTAAAGAAGCTAAAGTCTCTATTGGATATGAAGATGGGGTTCAACAGGTGTATTTAAATGGCGAAAATGTAACCTCCTTACTCCGAACAGAGGAAGTTGGGAACATGGCATCTGTAAGTTCTGCTGTTAGAGAAGTTCGAGCACAGCTTTTGGAGCTCCAAAGAGAACTTGCAAGAACTAAGGATGTTGTGATGGATGGCCGTGATATTGGAACCAATATTTTGCCAAATGCGGATGTAAAAGTATATTTAACGGCAAGTGTAGAAACACGTGCAAAAAGAAGATATCTTGAATTACAGGAAAAAGGCGTGGAATGTAACTTGGAGGATATTGCACACGATATCGAAGAACGCGACACAAGAGATATGAATCGAGAGATTGCACCACTTAAACAAGCAGAGGACGCTGTACTAGTGGACAGCTCCAATATGACAATTGATGAAGTGGTGGAAAAAATCAAATCATTATGTAAGTAGGAAAAGGAAGAAGCATGGAAGTAAGACTGGCAAAGACCGCAGGATTTTGTTTTGGCGTAAAACGTGCAGTAGATACTGTATATCAACAGGTGGAACAATGTGAAAATGAAAAAATATACACCTATGGACCGATTATTCATAACGAAGAGGTGGTAAAGGATTTGAGAAGCAAGGGTGTGGAGGTCATTGAAACAGAGGACGATTTAAAGCAACTCACTTCAGGTGTTGTAATTATTCGTTCTCATGGTGTTTCAAAGCACATTTATAACATTTTGGAGGAGCAAGGTTTGAAATGTGTAGATGCCACCTGTCCTTTTGTAAAGAAGATTCATCGTATTGTAGAAAAAGAAAGTGCAGAAGGTGCTTATATTGTGATTATCGGTGATGAAAATCACCCGGAAGTTCAAGGGATTACAGGGTGGTCAAGTACACCTGTGAGTGTGATTAAAACGGAAGAACAGGCACACGATTTTAATGTACCTGAAAGCGCCAGAGTATGCATTGTTTCACAGACGACATTTAATTACAATAAATTCAAATATTTAGTTGAAATTATTTCAAAAAAGAAGTATAATGTAAATGTTTTAAATACAATTTGCAGTGCAACAAAAGAACGGCAGACAGAGGCAGAGAATGTTGCTAATGAGGTCGATGTTATGATTGTTATTGGGGACAAGCACAGTTCCAACACGCAAAAGTTATTTGAAATATGCCGTAGTGCATGTGCCGATACGTACTATATACAGACACTTGACGATTTGAATATGAATCAATTAAAGTCGGTAAAAACGGTAGGTATTACAGCGGGCGCTTCGACGCCTAGCAATATAATTGAGGAGGTTCAAAATTATGTCAGAATTAACTTTTGAACAAATGTTAGAGGATTCATTCAAAACAATACGAAATGGAGAGGTTGTAGACGGTACAGTCATCGATGTAAAACCTGACGAAATCGTTTTAAATATAGGCTACAAAGCTGACGGTATCATTACACGCAGC
>JAZRPT010000047.1:0-1812 GCA_045649385.1 Faecalimonas sp.
TGATAATTCTTCTTATATTGAATCAACAACTATATCAAAACCAATATAATCTCACACAGCACGGAATGTTACAGAATCTGCTCCACGTATTTACACGTATCTACACGTAAAATTTCTCACGCAAAGACGCAAAGGGACGCGGAACTATATGGGCACACAGAACGCACAGAATGACACAGAATTTTTTAGACAGAAGTATTGAATTGGCGCCCCCAAAATGAATTTAGGAATAACAATCTTGTGCAAAAAAGAAGTACCTTTAAGGCATCCAAGTAAGTAGTCCATTTGTTCACTGGGTTAGCAGCCCAAACAGAAGTATGGACCTGCGAGTCTGTAGAATGAATATTGGCCGTTAGATGCCTTATAGAAGCTTACTGTAGTGATTCTTGAGACCGCAGCTTGGTTTTTTACCTTAAAGTTACTTCTTATGTTATGGCAAAGAAAGCAAAAAAAATCCACACGAAGAAAGGTATTGAACTGAAAATTGTAAATCCAGATGCTGCAGGGATTGATATTGCCGATTCCGAAATGCAGGTGTGCGTTCCTGAAGATAGGGATGGAGACAACAATCGACGTTTTGGAAGTTTTACGCGTGACCTTAATGAGATTTGTTCTTGGTTGAAGGCTTGCAATATAAAAACAGTCGCAATGGAGGCTACTGGCATTTATTGGATTCCGCTATACTTCAAACTTAAAGATTCTGGCATTGATGTCATCCTTGTAAATGCACGCGAGGTAAAGAATATTGCAGAAAAGAAAACGGATGAAGCTGATGCGGAGTGGCTTATGCTACTCCACACATACGGTTTGTTGAAAGCAAGTTATCAACCAGAAAATGAGGCACGAAAAATACGCAACCTCGCCAGACATAGGAATAATATACTTAGAGCACTCAGCAAAGAGGTTCTTCATATGCAAAAAGCTATGGAGCAGATGAATATTAAACTATCAAATGTATTGAGCGACATTGTCGGAAAATCAGGTTTAGCAATAATAGTAGCAATCATAAATGGAGAACGGAATCCGATACGTCTTGCACAATTGGCTGATTCACGTTGCAAACGTAGCAAAGAAGATATCGCCCTTTCTTTGGAAGGTACGTGGGGAGAAGATCATCTATTTGAACTCAAGCAGGCATATGACCTTTACAAGTATCTTCAAGGGCAGATGATTGAATGCGACAGGATGATTGAGCAATTGCTTAAGTCTTATACCGCTTTAATAGATACCGACATGGTTAATTTCAAAGAATCCAAGAAACCCATATGCAAAAAAAACGCCGTTGCTTTTAATTTGGAACACTATGGATATGCAATTTGGGGTGTGAATGCTATGAGAATACCTGGAATGAGTAGCGGTTCACTTCTGCAGTTGATAGGAGAATTGGGACACGACTTTGTTGAAAAATTTGACACTCCTGCAAAGTTCTGCAAATGGTGTAACCTAGTCCCTAACAACAAAATATCAGGTGGCAAACTTATTTCCAGCAGGGTCTCCAAAAGGAAGAATCCTGTTGGACAGGTTTTCAGGCTTTGTGCCAACACATTGAAAGATGCGAAAAATTCTTTGGGGATTTATTTCAGAAGAATACGCTCAAGAAGTGGGCATATGCAGGCGATAATAGCTACAGCCCACAAAATGGCGAGGATTTTCTACACTATGGTAAAAAACAAGTCCGAATATGATGAAACAAATGTGGGGATTGATGAACAAGAACTGCTTTTAAAGAAGATTGAACGAGCAAAAATCACATTAGTAAGACTAAATGCAAAACTATGTGTATCAGCTAATTAGAAATTTGTTATATAGAAG
>JAZRPT010000048.1:0-1623 GCA_045649385.1 Faecalimonas sp.
ACCTAAGTATTCAAACATTTTATCTGCATCATGTTGCATTCTCCACGCTTCAAAACTTGCCATTACTTTTTCCTCCATTTTTCGATTAAACTGACGATTGCCCATCCTAACAGAATTCCACAGGGAATACCAAAGTAAGTATATACTAGAGCTGGATCACCTAGGGGAATCATCAAGATTGGTGGAATACACAACAATCCAACCATCTTGAAAAGCCACTTGTCGGCTTTCGTAAACATTTTTCCTCCTTTCTTATAGTCTTGATAACGCACCAGTACCACGAGAGACGCCAAACATCGGAGTTTCGAATTTCTTTGCTTTATTCAGACCACTTAATAAATCTTCAAATTCTTCGGCAAAATATTGGAACAAAGATCTCTCTTTCAAATCTAAGTCTTCCCAATCGATTCCGTAAACAATCGATCCTTCATCTTCGTTTTCGCCTAAAATATACTCCCTAAGTAGAGAGCGATAACCTTTGATACTTGAATCGAATGTTGCTGGTTGAACAGTTCGGAAGAATTTTGTGATTGCCATTTCGATAGCCATCTCTTCCGTTGGCCAACGCAACTTTGCTTCGTGTAGAAAATCACGAAACACATGATCGTATTCGTTCATGAAGTCGAGTTCATCGAACAATCCTTTCCACGGTTTCCCGTCCTTAAACAGAATATACCTATATTGACGCATGCTTATGCCCTTTCTCGCTTTGTGCGTAATTTATTGATATGTTCCGAATGCGTATTACCTCCACATTCGATAAACTCAATTATGCTCCTTTTTCATGAAAAACGCAAGCAAAAAACCATAAAAAGTATAACTTTTTTATATTAACAGAGTGCTTTTTCAAACGCTTCAAAATAATCGGGATCGGGAAGGATCTTGGTGATAAATAACACCTTGTCTAAGTGCCTTTTTCCGTCAGAAGTCTTCTTTGGATCAAGCATGTCCGGATTGTATTGACAGAACATACAATACTCGGCACCAGTCACCCAAAGACACCATTGTATTTGTGTTTCAATTTTCAAATCTGGCTTTCCAGAGCACGCTAAATGATGCTTTTCTGTGAAACATTTAATTTCGCAATTTGCGATTATCTTGCCGTCCTTAATATAGCATCCGTCTGGCGAGCAACCTACATGTTCCATGTCAGTTCGTTTTACGAAGCCCACTTCTTCAAAATGAACATCCTCCAACCCAGCAGTCTTCTGCATTTTCTGATTAAGAAGATTGCGAGCCACTGGTTCTAAATCGAGACCTCGTTGTGCAGCCCAACCAGTGCCAGGATGAGCCAAAGAATATTCAAACATCTGTTTGACTTTCTTCAAACCCTCTGTCTTACCAAGTTTCAATAAATGTTCTGCAGTTGTTCCTGTAAAACATTCTGAACGAATCTGCTGCCATTCGGGACTGCGCTGTGGTAGGTCTAGAATGTTGTAATTCATTTCAATCTCTCCTTTCTTCTTTTCCATGCTTCTCTTAATTTCTTTTTCTTTTCTTCGCTTGCAGGAACACCTTTATTAGCTGGCGGTTTGCCTATATGTGACAAAGACATTTTCATACGAGCTTCATTAGTGGGCTTAATACCAAAATGCGAAATAGACACTTTCTTCTTGTGTTCTT
>JAZRPT010000049.1:0-7783 GCA_045649385.1 Faecalimonas sp.
ATTTTTGCGCTTGCCCTTGCTGACATGCCTTCTTCAACAACTCTAAGTACAGCTTCCAACCTTTCTTCATAAGAATATTTTGACATTAAAAATGCACCTCCAAATGTTAGTTTTGTGTCTAACATTTGGGGTGCACTTCAATAGCAGTCTCCTTTTCTTTCTAACAGGATTTGTTATATAACTTTCTGTGAACTCTAATTGGTCTCTTGGACAGATAGAAAATTTCTTGCTCGTCATACCCGCTGGTTCTCTGAAGAAAGATAATTTATGCGCTGGATTTTCTATATAGCTCAAAACCCTTTCACTATACCCGCATTTTGCAAGAAAAATTTGGCGAGAGTTGGCAAACTTTCTATATGGGAGAAAAGTCCTCTACCATACCCTTTTTGGAGAAGCAAGACAGGATATATCTATGCAATTATTTCCCATATAGAAAACCCGCTTGCATTTTAACCGATTCCAACAATGTTGTCGGGTATGACAATTGAATTTTTATGTATATAGAAATTATTCCTGTCTCCGCCGATGTTCTACTGACAACCCCCATACCATCGCCTGCAATCCGCTGAGAACCCCCATACCACCTCAGGTTAGCCGTCCAAAAACATCAAAAAGGGATTGCAACGCAATCCCTTGTCTTACTCTTTTAGATAATTCGCAAACTTGGTGTACTGCGGTAACCAAGTTAGATTAATTGTTCCAATCGCACCATTTCTTTGTTTTGCTATAATAATCTCTGCCACATTTTTCATTTCTGTGTCCTTATTATAGTAATCATCACGGTAGATGAACATTACCACGTCGGCATCCTGCTCAATTGCACCTGATTCACGTAAGTCTGACATCATTGGTCGATGGTCCGGACGTTGTTCTACTGCACGGCTAAGCTGTGACAATGCAATAACCGGCACATTTAATTCCCTTGCGACCCCTTTTAAAGCTCTTGAGATTTCAGAAATCTCCTGTTGTCTAGACTCGCTTCTTCCCCCTACACGTCCTGACATCAATTGAAGGTAGTCGATAATAATTAAATCTAAGCCGTGTTCCAATTTCATCTTCCGACATTTAGAACGCAGTTCCGAAATGGAAATACCCGGTGTATCATCAATCAACAATTTTGATTTGCCAATGGTTCCTGCACTCTCAATCAGTTTTTCCCAATCGGTATCTTTCAGATTACCCGTACGAAGTGATTGTGCATCTACTTGTGCTTCTAATGCAAATAAACGATTAACCAATTGTTCTTTTGACATTTCCAAGCTGAAAATTGCAACGGATTTTTGTGCTTTAAACGCAACATGCTGAGCAATATTCAGCACAAATGCGGTTTTACCCATAGAAGGACGGGCTGCAACCAAAATCAAATCAGAATTTTGCAAACCTGCAGTCTTATAGTCCAAATCCAAAAATCCGGTTGGTATACCAGTTACACTTCCCGCATTCTTAGATGCCATTTCTATCTTATCAAGCGCGTTTAATACAACCTGCTTAATCGGAACGAAATCACCCGTATTTCGTTTTTGAACCAACTCGAAAACCTTCTTTTCCGTGGTTTCCAGCACTACTTCCATCGGCTCTTTTCCCAGATAGCACATATTTTCAATTTCTTCATTTAACTTAATCAAACGTCGAAGCATTGCTTTGTCAGCAACGATTTCCGCGTAGTACTTTACATTTGCAGATGTCGGAACAGCCGCAACCAAGTCACGCACAAATTCCAAGCTGCTAATTTCTGCAGGCACATCCTTTTCTTTCAGGCGACTCTGTAAAGTCACAAGGTCTACCGGCTTTCCCTCATTGTATATCTCTACAATTGCTTCAAAAACTACACCATATGCTGACTGATAAAAATCCGCACCTGATATAATTTCCGAAGACGTCAAAATTGCTTCCTTATCCATCAGCATTGCGCCGATAACCGCTTGTTCTGCTTCGATACTATGTGTCAGTACTCGTTTAATGAGTGCTTCATCCATAGTTTCTGCCTCCTATTCTTCTGTAACAATCACTTTCAACTCTGCAGTAACTTTTTGGTGCAATTTCACTGGAACCATGTGTGTTCCTAATGTTTTAATCGCATCTTTGAGTTGGATTTTTTTCTTATCAATGTCATATCCCATTTGCTCTTTTACTGCAATCGCAATTTCTTTTGTAGAAACCGAGCCAAAGGTTCTTCCACCTTCTCCGACTTTGATTTTTACTTCTACTTTTCCCGCCTCTACTTTTGCGGCAAGTTCTTTTGCTTCATCCAAAATCTGCTGCGCAACCTTTTCTTCATTTGCCTTTTGTAGTTTCAAATCATTCAAATTCTTGCTGGTTGCTTCCAAGCCTAATTTCTTTGGCAATACAAAGTTTCTCGCATAACCGTCACTCACGTTTACGATTTGACCTTTTTTACCAAGTGATTTTACATCTTCTAATAAAATTATTTTCATTTCTAAATATCCCCTTCTGCAATCATCGTATCAATGGTCTCCTTAAGCGCCTTGATTGCTTCGTCCATATCTGTGTGTTGAAATTGGGTTCCGGCAGTGTTGATGTGACCGCCGCCGCCAAGTCTCTCCATAACAATCTGGACATTGACCTCATCAATTGCACGTGCACTCACATAAATCTTTCCATAATATTCAGTCAACACAAAGGACGCCTTGATTCCGTTAATATTGAGAAGTTCATTGGCTGCCTGTGCACCGATAATCGTCGGACTGTCAATGGTTTCGTTTTCAAAACGAGCAATAGCGTACTCCTCATGATAAATCTCTGCACTGCTGACAATTTTAGATTTTTCACGATACCAATCCAAGTCATCCCTAAACACTTTTCTAACGTGTGTAATGTCAGCCCCGCAACGACGAAGAAACGCAGCCGCTTCAAATGTTCTGACACCAGTTCGACTCATAAAATTGTTCGTGTCAATCATAATGCCGGCGTACATACTATTCGCCTCAATATTTGAAATCTTAACATCATCCGTAATGTACTGCAACATTTCTGCAACCATTTCGCAGGCAGACGATGCATACGGTTCAATGTACGACAAGACTGTATTCTCAATAATATCGTTTGACTGTCTATGATGGTCAAATACCACAACTGTTTTTGCCTTTTTCAGCAATTCCGGACAATCTGTCATCTCCGGACGGTTCGTATCAACAACAACCACCATCGTATTGTCATTCATAATCTCATGCACTTCTGACGACTTTACAAACATATTGTTTGGATAATTTACACTTTCGCAAAATGCGTTATAAAACGGACGCACTGAAGATGTAATTTCATTCAGAACAATATATGCCTTCTTCTGCATAGACTGGGCAGCACGATAGATACCAATTGCCGCACCAAAAGAGTCCACATCCGCAATACGATGTCCCATAACAATAATTTGGTCCTTAGACATAATAAATTCTCGCAAAGCCTCTGCTTTTACACGTGCCTTTACGCGAGTATTCTTCAAAGTATGCTCTCTCTTGCCCCCATAGTACGTAATGTTGCTGCCATTCTTGACAACCGCCTGGTCTCCACCACGTGCTAATGCAAGGTCAATTGCTACACGGGCGTGGTTGTAGCTTTGGGCATAAGTCTCTGTAGAAAATCCCATACCTATACTCAAAGTAACCGGTCTGGTATTCCCAATATTTACGCTCTTCGCTTCTTCTAAAATAGCAAATTTACCCTTCACCATTTCTTTGAAATATTTTTGTTTCACAACGAAAAAGTATTTATCCTTTTCCATTTTTTTCACAAGGCCATCAAAATTCGATAAATACTGATTCACCTTTCGGTCAATCAACGCAATGAGAAGTGACTGACGCACTTCCTCCACGCTCTCCATTACTTCTTCATAGTTATCAAAATAAATCAGTCCAGATACTAACTTCTGGTCTTCGTTTTGACGAATATAAAAATTAAGGTCAGTAATATCTTCCAATGTAACTGTAATGAAATATTCTTTCCCCTTCGGAAGTCCAAAAACACTCTCCGTGTCATTCAACATGTCTACCGGAATCTTTTCCAAGATAGCACGATAGTCTCGGTTCGCAAATTGAACCTCCATCTCAACATTTTCCTCGCCTCTCGGGAAAATACTGCGATTTAAATCATGGATATAATTGCTCAGATACTTATTAATTACTGACTCATATCCAAAAATTTCATCAAACCGCTCGTTTGCCCAAACAACCTTTCCGTCGTCCATCATAACCGCATGCGGAAATGCAATTTCTTTAAGAAGGGTGTTCTGTAAGAATCCATATTGCTCCGCAATTCCTTTTGGATTGGAAATTACAAGTGTCTTATTGTGAAAATACATAAGCAACAAAATTACAATGTATCCCATTGTAAATCCACTCATCACAATACCCGCTTTCGGTTCCACAAAAAAGATTGTTACAGTCATTACAAGCATGAAAAGCGTCATAATTGCCGGCCATTGTTTTAGCCAATTCAACAATTTTTTCATATTATTCTCCATATCCGTTTGGATTGTTTGATTGCCATCTCCATGAATCTTCACACATTTCATCTAAACCTCGAACAGCTTCCCATCCGAGTTCTGCTTTCGCTTTTGCCGGGTCTGCATAACACATTGCAATATCCCCAGGTCTTCTGTCTAAAATCTTGTATGGCAAGTCGTGTCCACACGCTTTGCTGAAAGCTTTCACCATATCTAGAACTGAGTATCCATTTCCAGTACCGAGATTATAAACACATACTCCCGCTTTTTCTTCGATTTTCTTTAATGCTTTTACGTGTCCAACTGCAAGGTCAACTACGTGGATATAATCACGCACTCCTGTTCCATCCGGCGTATCGTAGTCATTTCCAAACACACCAAGGAATTCACGTTTACCAACTGCAACCTGTGTAATGTATGGCATTAAGTTATTTGGAATACCTTTTGGGTCTTCCCCGATTGTACCACTCTTATGAGCTCCTACCGGATTGAAATAACGCAGTAACACTACATTCCATTCTGGGTCTGATGTATGGAAATCCGTTAAAATTTGCTCCAACATTGACTTTGTCCATCCGTAAGGATTGGTACACTGTCCCTTCGGACACTCCTCTGTAATTGGAATAAATGCAGGGTCACCATAAATAGTCGCAGAAGAACTGAAGATGATGTTTTTGACGCCTGCTTTTCTCATTGCATCACACAATACCAAAGTACCATTAATATTATTGTCATAGTATTCCATTGGTTTTGCAACTGATTCACCCACTGCCTTTAATCCAGCAAAATGAATCACTGCAGTAATATCTTCTTGGTCGAAAATAGCGCTCATAGCCTTTGCATCGCGGATATCTGCTTCATAAAACGGAATCTCTTTCCCAACGATTTTCTCCACACGTTTTAAAGATTCTTTGCTTGAATTACACAAATTATCCGCTACCACTACATCATATCCTGCATTAATAAGTTCAATACATGTATGACTTCCAATATATCCTGCTCCACCAGTTACTAAAATTGCCATATAAAATCCTCCTTAAGCCATTCTATATATTGTATTTGTTTACGATATCTTTCATGATATCCCATTTTGCTTCCATATCCTCAATCATTTTAATGTGTGTGCGACATCTGTCCAGATTATGCCCTTCGCGATGAGTTTTGAAATAAACATCACCTTGTAAATAATCTGTAAGGAAACGCATTCCACATTCATAAGTCATCACCTTGGCACCCATCGGTAACAACTCAATCTCTTTCGCGGTTAAGCTTCCGCCACAGCCTTCAATAAATCCTTTCGTATAAACATCGAACAGCTCCATACTACATGAAACTTTATCCAAATCCTTTTCATCTTCAGCCCCTGTATTGGCGCCATAACGAATCGAATCACCGAAATCATTCATTGCAAGCCCCGGCATTACGGTATCTAAGTCAATCACGCAGATTGCCTTGCCCGTCTTATTATCAATCATAACATTGTTGAGTTTTGTATCGTTGTGGGTCACACGAAGTGGAATCTCGCCTTTTGCTAGCAAGTCTCCAAATACACTCGCCACATCTTCACGTGCCAGGAAGAAGTCAATCTCTTTCTGTACAGATGCAGCCCGTCCACATACATCATCAGAAACTGCTTTCTTAAATACCTCAAACCTTGCTTTTGTATCGTGGAACCCTTCAATCGTCTCATGCAGTGTATCCGCCGGATAATCAGCCAACATTCTTTGGAAATTACCAAACGCAAAAGCACTTTGATAAAAATCGTCCGGACATCTTACTTCATCGTAAGTTACGGAATCCTCAACATAGTTCACACATCTCCAATACTGTCCTTCGGAGTCCAAGAAATATGGTAAATCTTGCTTACTACTAATAACAGTCAATGTTTCTCTCGTTGGGTCTCCGCCTTCTTCTTCAATCTTTTTACGCAGATAAGATGTAACATTTAACATGTTCTCCATCAACTCAACCGGCTTTTTAAAAACCGACTTGTTCATACGCTGCATAATCACACGACCGTCTGTGTCATCATCCTTGCGAAGAGTCATCAAAAAAGTATCGTTGATATGCCCGCTGCCAAATGGAATTGCCGACATCACCATACCCTTTAATTTAAAGTTCACCAATGCTTCCCCACGTCCGCACCAAACTTCTTCCGGATAAACACCGTTATTTTTCATATTCTTAATTGCTTCCATAACTACCGGTTTATCTTCTTTGTAAGTAACGCCATGCCATTTGTCTTTCGACGTAAGCACTTTAACCGTTGCTTTATCTGCTTCCAAAAGGCTGGTTACCACAGATGGTAGATAATATTCGCATTTCATCGGATTGTTCTTTAACCCTTCTTCTAAGAAGGCCGCAAAGCCTCTCTTGATTTCTTGAAGGAAACTAGCCGAAAATCCCCAAAGGTTCATAGAAACAACACTATCCATTGCAATGGTCGTCCATGTTTTCCCTTCATCCTCTGTAAAGGCTGCCCCATCTCCTTTTCTTTCAATCCGAGTACGTTCTACAACCTGTACCAGATGGTCATCCTCATCCAAAGTACAAATTCCACGAGCAACATGCCCGTTCTCTGTCAATGTATTTTCTAATTTATAGCCAACCATTGCGTAACGATACTTATCGTCATCCTGATTGCGTGTTAAGAACTTGAAAATCTTATGGAAAGCATCTCTTCCATAGTAATCATCCGCATTGATAACGGCAAACGGTCCATCAATTTCATCTATCGCACTAAGTACCGCATGTGCTGTTCCCCAAGGCTTTACTCTACCCTCAGGAACTTCAAATCCTTCCGGAAGATTATGTAAATCCTGGTACACATAAGCCACTTCAATTTCCTTAGCAATACGGTTACCAATCGCCTCTTTAAAATCCGCCTCATTTTCTTTTTTTATAATAAAGATAACCTTTTCAAATCCTGCTCTTTTCGCATCAAATATGGAAAAATCCATAATAATATGACCCTTTTCATCAATCGGGTCAATTTGTTTCAATCCACCATAACGGCTTCCCATACCAGCCGCCATAATCACCAATACTGGCTTACACATTGCGATGCCCTCCTATAATTGCACACTATGATAGACTATTATATTACATCTAGAAGGAAATGTCAAAATAAAGAAAAGACCAACTATTCCTTAGAACAGCTGGTCTTATTATTAATCTTGTACGTATGGCATCAAAGCGATATGTCTTGCTCTCTTAATAGCTACTGTAAGAGCTCTCTGATGTTTTGCACAGTTTCCTGTGATTCTTCTTGGAAGGATTTTTCCTCTTTCAGAAACATATTTTCTTAATTTAGCCACATCTTTG
>JAZRPT010000050.1:0-12553 GCA_045649385.1 Faecalimonas sp.
TATCTTTTACTTCTTTTGCTTTTACCCATTTAGCTTCTTCTGGGATTGGAGCTGGTCCGTGATTTGCGCCAATTGCTACCGGACACATAGTTTTTACTTCATGTGAATAAATCATGATTAAAACTCCTTTCAAATGTATGTAATTTCTTTCTATGGTTGTTCGTTATATATTTAACATCCCATACATTGTTATTGTCTCATAAACTCGATAATTAGTCTAGTTTTTTTTTAATTTTTTCGACAATAATTGCAATACCGCTTCCACTGCGTCGTTACGATTCCCCTCTCGGTCACCTGTGAAACGGCATTCTTCCACTGTTACTTCACCATCGATACAGCAACCAACATAAACAAGTCCAACTGGCTTCTCCGGTGTTCCACCGCCCGGGCCTGCGATTCCGGTTGTACTAAGACCAACATTAGCGTTTGCTACGCGAGCTGCACCAATTGCCATCTCTGCTGCGGTCTGCCGACTTACTGCTCCATATTGTTCCAAAGTGTCATGAGAAACACCAAGCAATCTTTCTTTTGCCTCATTTGAATATGTGATATGACCTTCATTATATACAGCTGATGCCCCCGATACATTTAAAATTCTTCCAGCAAGCAAACCACCTGTGCAAGATTCTGCCGTTGTGATAGTGTAGCCTTTATTTTTTAAATCCTGTACTAATTTTTCTTCTAATGTCATAACTTATTACCTCGCTCCAACATATATAGCCAAAAACCTGGCAAGGATTTCTCCCTGCCAGGTCAAACTTTAGTCTACATGCCGCCTTGTGTCAATACTTGCTTGTTCTTCCATACATAATCTGCAAGTGAAATCACTGTAAGTGCAAGTCCAATCCACACTACAACCTGTGTAAGAATATAGAAAATTGGGTTTTGGAAATCTAAAATCAACAGGATAATCATAGTCATGTGTGATACTGTTTTGAATTTGCCCCAATAGCTTGCAGCAATTACAATGCCATTATCAGATGCAACCAAACGGAAACCGCTGATAATAAATTCACGTGCGATAATAACTAATACAATCCATGTGGCAAGTTTTCCTAATGAGCTTAAGCAAATTAATGCAGAACACACTAATAATTTATCTGCCAACGGGTCCATAAACTTTCCGAAGTTTGTCACAAGGTTATTCTTTCTTGCAAGATATCCATCTAGGAAATCTGTGAAACTTGCAATACAGAAAAGCGCCAATGCAATATATTTATTGGCTGCTCCACCCAAGCTTGGAATCAGCATAAACGCTACAAAAAATGGTACCATAATCACTCTTAAAACTGTTAATTTGTTTGGTAAATTCATGATATTAACTCTCCTATCAAATCATATTCTAACGCTCCGGTTATCTTTACTTTCGCAAAATCGCCGGACATTAGTTCCTCATTCGTTTCTACGAAGATAAGCCCATCAACATTCGGGGCATCCATATAGGTTCTTCCAACATATACATTTTCATCGGCAACTTTCCCTTCAAACATCACGATGACTTCTTTTCCTATCATGCGTTCTGCCAAATCAAATGCTATCTCCTGCTGCAGTTCCATCAGTTCTGCCTGCCTGTCTTCCTTCACACTTTCTTCGATTTGGTCCGGCATGGTTGCTGCCGGTGTATCTTCTTCCGGTGAATAGGTAAATACTCCCAACCGGTCAAATTCCATTTCATCCACAAATTCCATCAATTCTTCGTGTTGCTCTTCGGTCTCACCCGGAAATCCGGTAATGAGTGTTGTACGAAGCGCAATACCCGGAATCTCCTCACGCAACTTTTTCACAGTATCTATTAACTGTTGTTTGGAAGTTCTTCTTCCCATGCGTTTCAGAACTCCATCACTTGCATGTTGAATCGGGATGTCCAAATACTTGCAGATTTTATCTTCTTCTTTCATTACCTGGATGAGTTCATCTGTGATTTCTTCCGGGTAACAGTATAAAATACGAATCCATCTAAGCCCGCCGATTTCACACAATTTTCTAAGCAAAATATGCAAGGATTTCTCACCATAAAGGTCTTTTCCATAAAGTGTAGTTTCCTGTGCAACAAGAATAATTTCTTTTACTCCTTGCTCCACCAAATCAGTTGCCTCTTTTATCAAGCGTTCCATCGGTACACTACGGAAGTTTCCTCTGATTTTCGGAATAATGCAGTATGTGCAATGCTTGTCGCATCCTTCTGCTATCTTTAAATAAGCAAAATGTCCTCCCGTCGTCACAAGACGTTTACTGTCAACCGTCGGAAGTGCATCAATATCTGTCAATTCAAGTGTCTTGTGCCCTTGTAATGCTTCCTCAATGACTTCAACAATTTTATCATACGATGTGGTACCTAGAACTGCATCCACTTCTTCGATTTCATCCATGATTTCCTGTTTATATCTTTGCGCCAGACAGCCGGTAACGATCAATGCCTTGATGGAACCGTCTTTTTTGTACTCTGCCATTTCTAAAATGGTCTGAATACTTTCTTCCTTTGCATCATGAATAAAACAACATGTATTCACAACAATGACATCGGCTTCTTCTTCACTGTCCACCATCTGATGCCCTTTTTGTGCAAGAAGTCCTAACATTACCTCTGAGTCAACTAGGTTCTTATCACATCCTAATGACACGAATAATATATTCATTCTCTCACGTCTCCCATATATTTATTGAGGCAGATACCAATTGCATCTGCCCCTCGTTTTTTCATAAATTATGCTTCTTCACCAACGATTTTAATCTTCGCCTGATTCACTTCTTCAATTGCGATAGATAATGGCTTTTGTCCTGGTTTTGCTGATACTAAAACCTCATCTCCGTCGATGATTTGTCTTGCTCTTTTTGCTGTTGCAAGTACGATAGAATAACGGCTGTTCACTACCTTTGTAGCACCTTCCTCAACGTCCTTATTTACCACTTGCATCAAATCTGTATAAGATGGATGTAACATAATATTATTCTCCTTTCACATTCCCTTTTAATTCTTCTTCAATTTGTTGAATGAACCCAACATTTCTTGTGGTTCTGTAGTGCTCACTCTGTATAATGTTATGCATCTGAAGCACGCAGGTTTGCAAATCATCGTTTATCAAAATATAGTCATAGGATAAAATGCCCTCTGCTTCTTCTGCTGCACGACGCATCCGCTGCTCTACAACTTCCATAGTCTCTGTTCCACGTCCTACCAAACGGTCTTTTAAAATTGTCGCATTTGGTGGTGTTACAAATAAGAGTAAAGTCTCCGGAAATTGTTCCTTTACCTTCAAGGCTCCCTGTATCTCGATTTCCAAGATAACATCCTTTCCGGATGCTAGTTGCTCCTCTACATAAGCCTTCGGTGTGCCGTAGTAATTGCCCACGTAGTTAGCATACTCTATTAACTCGCCTTGTGCAATCATTTTTTCAAATTCTTCTATTGTTTTAAAGAAATATTCTTTTCCATCAACCTCTGTACCGCGCGGTTTTCTTGTGGTTGCTGAAATTGAAAGCGCATAATTATCATATTGTGACATGATTTCTTTCATCAAAGTTCCTTTACCAGAACCAGCAAACCCTGACACAACAATGAGAATTCCTCTCGTTTTCATATAGCCTCTCCTATTCAATGTTTTGTATCTGTTCACGAACTTTTTCGATACCAGTCTTTAAATCTATCGCATAATTTGATGTTTCCAAGTCATTTGCTTTTGACAGAATGGTATTTGCTTCACGGTTCATCTCCTGTGCGATAAAATCAAGCTTACGACCTATTCCCTCTGCTGTGCCTAGTGTAGCCTTCATCTGTTCAATGTGGCTTCTTAAGCGCACCGTTTCTTCGTCTGTACAAATCTTATCCGCAAAGATAACAACTTCTGTTGCAAGTCTTCCTTCATCAATCTGTACATCCTCTAAAAGTTCCTTCACTTTTGCTTTTAATTTCCCACGATATTCTGCCACAATTTCAGGGGAACGTTTTTCCACGCATCCAACCAATTCCAACATCTCGTCAAGTTTTGCAACAATATCTTTTTTCAGGTTTTCACCTTCTACGATTCTTGTGTCTCTAAATTGCTCAAATGCACCTTTTAATGCTTTCTCCAGTCCATTCCACAGTTCTTCTTCATCCATCACCTGTTCTTCCATTGTCAACACCTCCGGACAACGTGACAAAGTGGATACACGAATATCATAATCTAATTCAAAGGATTCTTGCATCTGTTTGAAATATGTAAGATATTCTTGTGCCAATGTGGAATTGTATTTTAAAGAAACTTGGTTCTCTGACATATCTTCATATGTAATGAAAATGTCTACTTTCCCTCTCTGTGCATACTGCTTTAATAAGTTGCGAATGGAGGACTCAAAGAAATTGAGTTTCTTTGGCATACGGATATTCACATCTAAATATCTGTGATTTACCCCTTTCAACTCTACCGTAAATTTACGTGCTCCGTCTGTGATTTCGCATCTCCCGAAACCTGTCATACTTTTAATCATTTGTTTAACCTCTTTCTCTTTCTTCAGAATGTCTTTGTTAAAACCTTATATATTATAATTCATTTGTGGGTTTACGTCAACTTTCTTGTTATGGTATAATATCGCCATTGAAACCAAGAAAGGATATGTACTCATGGCTTTTGATGGCATCACAATTGCAAATCTTGTAAAAGAATTAAAAGACAATCTTCTGGATGGAAGAATCAATAAAATTGCACAACCGGAATCGGATGAACTTTTGCTTACAATCAAAACCCCAAACGGGCAAAAGCGACTTTACATGTCTTCAAGCGCATCCCTTCCTCTCATATATTTGACGGAAACGAATAAGCCAAGTCCTATGACAGCACCAAATTTCTGTATGCTTCTTAGAAAGCATATTAACAATGGCCGAATTACGAATATCACTCAACCAAAATTGGAGCGTATCATTCAGTTTGAAATTGAGCACTTGGATGAACTGGGTGATTTGTGCAAGAAGTATCTTATCGTAGAGATTATGGGCAAACATAGTAATATCATCTTCTGCAATAGCAACTATCGCATCATTGACAGTATCAAGCACGTTTCAGCTTTGATGAGTTCCGTGCGCGAAGTGTTACCGGGACGTGACTATTTTATTCCGGATACAATGGAAAAACTGAATCCTCTTGACGTATCCTTTTCAGAATTTTCCCTGACACTGACTGCAAAGCCAACCGGTCTTGCAAAGGCTATCTACACAAGTTTTACCGGTGTGAGCCCTATTGTAGCTGAAGAAATTTGTTATATCTCAGGTGTAGATTCGTCTATTACACCAAAAGAGTTGTCAGAAGATGTGCTGGTTCATTTATATAAACAGTTTTCATTGTTCTTTGAAAATGTTAATAAAGCAGTCTTTGCTCCTTGCATCTACTATCATGCAGGAGTTCCAAAGGAATTTTCAGCGATGCCACTCTCACATTTCGGACAATATGATGTGAAACACTATGATTCTATGTCCACCTTGTTAGAACACTACTACGCCACCAAGAACACGGTAACACGTATCCGTCAAAAATCTGTTGACCTGCGTAAAATCGTTCAAACTGCGTTAGAAAGAAATCGTAAAAAATATGATTTGCAATTCAAACAGCTTCGTGACACGGAAAATCGTGATAAATATCGAGTGTACGGCGAGTTAATCAACGTATATGGCTACGGTCTGGAACCTGATGCCAAACAGTTGGAATGTCTGAATTACTATACAAATGAAAATATAGTGATTCCTTTGGATAACACCAAAACTCCACAGGAAAATTCTCAGAAATATTTTGACAAGTACAACAAGCTAAAGCGTACCTTTGAAGCATTGACAGAACTAATTCAAGAGACCAAGGATGATATTACCTATTTGGAATCTGTCAGCAATGCGCTTGATATTGCACTTAGCGAAGATGATTTGACACAGATTAAAGAGGAACTGATCGGGGCTGGATATGTGAAACGTAAATTCACTAAGCAAAAGGTGAAAATAAATAGTAAGCCGTTTCATTATATCTCCAGTGACGGTTATCATATGTATGTTGGGAAAAATAACATCCAAAACGAAGAACTCACCTTCCATTTCGCAAATGGGAACGACTGGTGGTTCCACACAAAAGGATGTCCTGGTTCTCATGTGATTGTGAAAACAAACGGGGACGAACTGCCGGACAGAACTTTTGAGGAAGCAGGAAAATTAGCCGCTTACTATTCCAAAAATCGTGGAAATGAAAAGGTCGAGATTGACTATATCGAAAAGAAGCATGTGAAGAAACCGAGTGGCGGAAAACCTGGATTTGTTGTGTATTATACCAATTATTCTTTGATGATTGATTCCGACATTTCAGAAATACAACAATTAGACTAATATAAAACGGGAGCGAAAAACTATGTTTCGCTCCCTCATTATTTGATAAGTTTATAATGCACGAATAGAATCCACTGGTTTCTTCTTTGCAGCATTCCATACAGGTAAAAATGTTGCAACAACTGTAGTTGCAAACGCAATTGCCAGCAATACAACCAATGACGGGATTCCAAATACAAACAACGATGCCCCAAAATCAGCTCCAACTTCTACATTTAATATTCTGCACACAATGATCGTTACGATGGATGCAAACGCAACACATAATGCAGAAATGAAAAATGATTCTGAAAAGAAAATCTTAAACACATCCAAACTTCTTGCACCAACTGCACGTAAAATTCCAATTTCTTTCTTTTTCTGTGAAATGGATACGGCAATAAAATTAGAAAGTAACAATGCAGCAAATACAGCAAGGACAAGTCCTACATATAAGAAAACTTTCGACAACTCCTTAACCATTGTATCAATCATTTCCAAGCGGTCTATAAAACCGCCTGCCGGTCTGATTCTGCTACTATCTTCCCCGAAAGTATCGTCACTATAAATGTTCCAAAATTCCTCTGTCTGTTCAGTCGAATGGTCGTATTGGAGGAATATGTTGCCAAATACTGCACCCGCTTCTTCCTTATAAGTCGACGTTGTTACGGAGTAATAATCTACTTTTGCAGATTGTTCATCCCACCACTGTTGCAACACAGCATCAGAAACATACATGACTTCCTGCGCATTTTCATCTGTATTTACTATCACACCTACAACTGAAAATTCTCTCAATTCACCATATGTACTTTGTGAATCATCCGCAAATAATTTTGCACCTACCGACAACTGAATGCCATCTTTTTTCATTTCCGCAATCACTTGGGCCGTTTTTTGTACAAGTTCATCCGCTGTAAATCTAATCAATTCTGATTTTTTTGTCTCAGTATTTTCTTTCCATATACCGCGACTGGCAACTTGGTTAACTAAGTCTAATTTTTTGTTTAGTTTTTCACTGGTTCCCCAATCTTCACGTTCTGCTGCTTCATTGATCTTTTCGTTGTAAGCCTCGTAAAGCATATTCGTGAAGGCATTTTGGGAAAGAATAACTTCGCCGTCCGACAATGAAGTTTTTTGCTCACCTACATACACCACTTTCTGTGTTGTCGGTAAATTTGACAATTGTTCATATACAGAATTACTCCACTCAGGGAAAACATACTTACCATCTTTATTCTTATTTGTAATTGCAATATGTCTATACCACAACAGTTTTTCCCCTGTATACGGTTCGTTTTCTTTTGCAACCACTTCCAATCTATCCAGTGTAACAAACACCATGAAATGCATTCCATCTGCAAGTGCTGTTCGCAATTGATAGGTCAGCTGTTCGTTTTCGTTTTCCGGAGATTTTAATTCCTCATATTTTTCCGGCACTGTTCCACTATCCATAATGCCCACAATCTTGTACGTCGCACCGCTGATAGCCATTTTCTTACCAATTAATTCATCGCGTGTGGAAACGTCTATCACGTTACCATTCTCATCGTATGCTTTACAATTAATAATTACATCGGCCATATAGGAAGAAATACAAATCTCATCTTTTGTAGCCGGATAAGTTCCGCTGATATTACTACGAAGCGTATTGTCCTCTGGCAAATATGCAAAGGAAGAAATTTGATTCATCCAATAATTAGACTGCACAGAACGAACATTGTAGTTAAGGTACACAGGTACTCCACCGAATGCATCTTTACTAAATTTGTTTTGCAAATCCGCTAAATCCGCTTGCGAAAATCTCGTTTCCAGAATCGTGTCATACGTAAATGATTCTTCCCCATTCTGATATACAACTTCTTTCGCCTGATACTGTTTTCCAACTCTAAAAAGTGTATGCTCTGAATCCAAAAGTGTCTGTTTAAATGTCGCTTCACTATTATAAAAACTCATGGTCGACAGTAAGCCAAACAGCACAAATGCTATCGTACATAAAATAATTGTGAAAAACAATCTTACCGGCTTTGTTTTCAAACTGGAAAGACCGATTTTGATTGCATGCTTCGCCGGTAATTTTGAGCGGATAAACTTGCTATCCTCCGGCTGATACGTTTTCTTTTCCAGTTCCTCTTCCACTGTATCTTTGAAAACTTCTTTGCTACCACTATCTGTAATACGGTTGGCTTTCTTAAATGTTGTTACATCCTTCTCGTTATTTGCAATAATAATATCGCCGCTGGATTTGCGCAAGAAAGCTTTGATTGTATCAAAATCCTGTTCACTCAAATCAGTACCTTGCTTAATACACAAGACATCACCCACTGCATGAATATTTTTACTGAGTTCCTGTTGTTTTTCTTGTGTCTTCGTTACGTCAGAGAGAACCTGACCGTCTTTTAACTCGATAATACGATCACCATATTGTTCTGCAAACTCACGGTCATGAGAAACAACTAACACCAATTTATCCTGTGATAATTTCTTCAGTGTCTCAAATACCTGTTTTCCAGTTGCTGAATCCAAAGCACCTGTCGGTTCATCCGCCATAATAATCTCCGGAGATTTTACCAATGCACGTGCAATTGCAATACGCTGCTTTTGTCCGCCTGACAAAGTGTTTGGCTTACGCTTCGCATAGCCTTCCAAATCTACTTGTTTTAATAACTCTGCAACCGCCTGTTTATCCTTCGGTTTTCCTTGAAGTTCCAATGCTAGAGCTATATTATCTTCCACGGAAAACTCATTCAAAATATTGTATTCTTGGAAGATGAATCCAACAAAAGTGTTTCGATAACTATCAAAATCACTTTGTGAGAATTGTTTACTACTTCTTCCTTTTACAATAATTTCACCACTCGTCGGAGCATCTAAGCCACCGCATACATTTAACAACGTAGACTTACCACTTCCACTTTTCCCAAGTAAAAACACCATTCCCGTTGTTGGAAATTGTATGGAGACTCCATCAAGTGCTTTTACATCTGCACCATTTTTTGTCTTGTAAATCTTAGATAGATTCTTAACCTCTAACATCTTTTTCCCTCCTTAATTATGATTTTTTTCCTAATAGATAATCAATAAACTGCTGTGCTGTCCTTCCTGACAAACCACCATGACTTAATTCCCACTTGTTTGCTTCCAAGAACAAATCTTCTTCGCTCATCTGAATATCACTACGTTCAGCAAGAACTTTTACAATCTTTTGGAATTCTTTCTTGTTTGGTCTTCCAAAATAAATGGTTACACCAAATCGTGCCACCAGTGATAATTTTTCCTGAACTGTATCATTGGTATGCAACTCTTCGTCTCTGTCCTGCTTATCCCTAAATGTCTCACGCACCAAATGTCTTCGATTGGATGTTGCATATATCAACACGTTGTTTGGTTTTTTCTCCAAACCACCCTCAATGACTGCTTTTAAATATTTATACTCAATCTCAAATTCCTCAAATGACAAATCATCCATATAGATAATAAACTTATAATTTCGGTTCTTAATCTGAGCTATCACATCATTTAAATCTTGAAATTGGTGCTTATAAACCTCAATCATACGAAGACCTTGGTCATAATATTGATTTAAAATAGCCTTAATAGAACTGGATTTCCCTGTACCCGCATCTCCAAAAAGCAGGCAGTTATTTGCCTTACGACCTTCTACAAATGCCTCCGTATTTTCAATCAACTTATTCTTGGCAATCTCATATCCAACCAAATCGTCTAAATGTACGTGGGCTATCTTATTGATTGGTACAATCTCCGCACCGTCTTCTGTGTGTTCCACACGAAATGCTTTATGTAAACCGAATTTTCCGACACCAAAGTTCTTATAAAACTCTGTCAATATTGTCTTGAAGGTTTCCGCATCTGAACTTTCTGCCAAAGCTACTGCTAAATCACATATGCTGTCGCGGATTCTCTGGTTAAATACTTTTCCATGTCCTTTGACATTTTCATAATTTTCTAACATGGAAACAAATGTAACATGCAATGCATTTTCAATTCGATGTAAATCATATTCAAACAGTTCGCGGAATATCTGCAAATCATGCAGTGCAATGTCGTTAATGCTGCCATTTACTGCTCCAACCACCTCGCATGCGGTACTGTAGGCATTTTCATCATTTGCCAGTAAAAATGTCAGGTAGTTGTGCCACAGATTACCCTCAAATCCATGACTTGATGTCATTTCCAGAAGTTCATTCATGCAGTCAAAAAGAAGCCCCACCAAATCCTCTTTGTTGTAGTATTCATTTTCGCAGTTTTCCATTAAAAATGTCATATCCTGAAGGAGTTTTTCATGCTCCATATTTTTATATAACATTAGTTGGTTTGTTCTCATTCTTAATACCTGCTTTCTATGTATTCTTCTAATAGTTTCCTAAAATCTTCAAACTTCTGGCTTCCTCACGAAGTCCGCGAATCGCATTTTTCACTGCACCGTCAGCCATATTCCCTTCAAAGTCAATGAAGAAACAATACTCCCAGTTGCGCCCTTCAATTGGTCTTGACTCAATCTTTATCATGTTCAAATCATTATATATGAAATGTGACAACAAGTGATAAAGGGAACCACTCTCATGTGCCGCCTCAATGCAAATGCTAATCTTGGTTGCATCCTTCAGGAAAATCTTCTGATTCGTAACCACAATAAAACGAGTGGCATTTTTTGCATTATGATTAATCTTCTCCTGCAAAACTTCCAGTCCATAATATTGTGCTGCATAGGCACTACAAATTGCTGCCTTGATTGGATTGTTATCCTCCAGTACTTTTTTAGCCGCAACTGCTGTATTTGCCACGCTGATTTGCTGCCAATCTCTATGGTCATCTAAAAATTTCGCACTCTGCATCAATGCCTGTGGGTGAGAATACACACGCTCGATATCTGACATTTTCGTTCCTGGGAGTCCTGCCAAAGTGTGTTCAATTGGAAGAAATACTTCACCTACAATGTAGTTTTCAAACTCCATAAGCAGATCGTAAACTTCATTCACCACACCAGCTGAGGAATTTTCAATCGGAAGTACTGCAAAATCTGCAGAACCTTCTTCAATCGCTTCCATAGCATCGCGGAAGGTCTGCACATGGTAACTGTTCAGATTCTTTCCAAAATATTTTTCCATAGCAGCTTGGCTATATGCCCCTTGTGTGCCTTGAAATACAATACGTGCCCCTTCTATATCCAATGTATCAACGCCAATAAAAGGAAGACGTCCAAGGGCTCCTTTCTTTGTCAGTAACTGATACTGCAGTTTCCGGCTCATTGACATCAACTGCTCAAACAGTTCCGAAATTCCTTTTTTATGAAACTCATCGGTTACGTTTTCTGTAACAGATGCTAATTTTTCTTTTTCACGCTGCTTGTCGAAAATCTTTTTCCCCGCATCTATCTTAAATTCTCCGACCTGTTCACAGATTGCCATTCTTCTCTCGTACAAATCCACAATCTGTTGGTCGATTTCATCAATCTCACTTCTTAGTTTGATTAACTTTTCCATTTGCTTTTCCCCCTAAAATAAAACGAAAAAATTATTTCTTATTATAATACAATTATTTTCTAAAATCTACTGTTGAAAAAGCATTTTATTTGTTATATTATATTTAAGAAGATTTTCTGATAGGAGGACCTATGATGAACGCTACAGAATGTATCAAAGGAAGAAGAAGTATTCGAAAGTTTAAGAATGATAAGATTAGTCATTCCCTTTTAGAGTCTATTATTTCCACTTCATCATTCACTCCATCTTGGAAAAACACTCAGATTACTCGTTATATTGCAATTGAAGACACATCTATTATTCAAAAAATTGCAGATGAATTTACCCCAGAATTTAACGCGAATATTGTTAGACAAGTTTCTACTTTAATTGCTGTGACTTTTATCAAAGGTCGCTGTGGTTTTGAGCGCGACGGTTCTTACTCTACGAAAAAGGAAGACCGTTGGCAGATGTTTGACGTAGGCGCTGCCTGCCAGACATTTTGTCTTGCAGCTCATGAAGCAGGTCTAGGTACTGTTATCATGGGAATCTGGGATGAGGACGGTATTACTGAGTTGTTAGATATTCCTGAAAATCAAGAATTAGCCGCATTAATTGCAATTGGTTATCCTGATATTTCACCGGAAGCCCCAAAAAGAAAATCTGTAGAAGATTTATTAACATATCGATAAACGAGGAGGTTACTATGAGACATTTAATGAGTCCTTTGGACTTTTCAGTTGAGGAATTAAAC
>JAZRPT010000051.1:0-9825 GCA_045649385.1 Faecalimonas sp.
AGACTCTTGGCTGGCAAAGGAGAGCGCAGTACATTTATATGCAGGCGTGCCTAAAGAGGGCGGCCCGATGAATCGTGCGCCAAGAATGTCAATTTTGGCAGAGACATTAGTACTTCAGACACTAAGCGTGTATTTACAAAGATATGTCGATATTACACCACAGGAATATGTGAAGCGTCATCCGGGCGGTGCGCTTGGACAGTTAAGAAAGGGTGAATAAACTTATGTTAAAAGGAATTCCAAAAATCTTATCACCTGAATTATTAAAAGTATTATGTGAAATGGGACACGGCGACCGCATCGTAATTGCAGACGGAAACTTTCCGTCCGAATCGGTTGGGAAAAATGCCATTGTGATTCGCATGGACGGACATGGTGTTCCAGAGATTCTAGATGCAATTTTGCAGTTCTTTCCATTGGACCATTGTGTAGAAAAACCTGTGAATTTGATGCAGCTTTCGCCAGAAGATGAAGGAAAAGTTGAAACTCCAATCTGGGATACCTATCAAAAGATTGTAGAAGACTATGATAAGCGTGGCAAAGATGTAATCGGTCAAATTGAACGGTTTCAATATTATGAAGAAGCAAGAAAGGCTTATGCAATTATCGCAACAGGAGAAGCGGCAGTTTATGCAAATGTAATGTTGCAAAAAGGGGTTGTGTAAACTTGCATGAAAAAACCACCGTACCTACGATGTGAATCGTAAGTATGGTGGTTTTGGGGTATTTGGGATTATCTTCTTAAGTGAACAGGTTACACCAAGTATCCTACAATACCTGTTTCACTTCCTGCGCTACCTGTTTTAACAATTTTGCATATTCTTTGATTGTTGCTGCAGGGAATCTCAACGAAGGTCCACTCACACTGATTGCTCCTTTCAGATGTCCATCCTCGTTCAATAGAGGAACAGCAACACATTTTACTCCGAATTCATGTTCCATGTTATCGACAGAATAGCCGTTTTTACGAATAAAATTGATTTCTTCCCACAGTTCTTCCGGTGTTGTTTTTGTATCAGGCGTAAATGGCTTCATAGGTTTCGCAAGTATGCGGTGGATGGTTTCGTCATCCATACATGAGAGCAGAGCCTTGCCGATGCCGGTGCAATACATAGGTGCTCTTACACCAATAATCTCTCCACCAGTTGCGTATGCAGAATAGGAAGCATCAATATATAATACTTCATTGTTCGATGCAGTTGCCAAAAATACAGTCTCATTTAGTTGGGCCGATATCTGAGAAAGGTATGGACGCATGATAGAAAGCATGGAATTACTCTTGCGAAATGAGTTACCAAACTCCGCAGCTTTATTGCCTAAGCGATATTTCTGAGTTGCTTCATCATATTTTAACAATCCGTAAAGAGTAAATGTAGAAAAAATGTTATGTACGGTACTCTTTGGATAACTAAATTTCCTTGCCAAATCACTAACACCATATTCGTAAGGTGGTTGTGTAAACATGTCTAGCAAATTCATTGCTTTTAATAAAGATTTTACTTTAGGTTCTTCCATTATTGTTTCTCCTTGAAACTTAATTATGTGTGAAATAGTACCATATATTGGATAAAAAGTCAATGATACCTAGGTTTCATACTAATTTAGGCACTAAATAGAGGAAATCATTGACAATAGTACTTTCTATCAAATATAATACAATAAAAAAAGAATGGTGTACAACAATAATGAACATAGGCGGTGGCAGAAATGAATGAAAAAATCTCTAAGAATTATCAACCTTCAGTGTTTTGGAGTTTTAACGATGCATTGGAAAAAGAAGAACTTGACTGGCAATTGGAACAACTGTTGGGAGTAGGATGTTCAGGTGGATTTATGCACAGTCGGGTTGGGCTTGTGACAGAATATATGTCAGAGGAGTGGATGGATGCTGTCAAATATTGCTGTGAACAAGCGAGAAACAGAAATACTACGTTATGGTTATACGATGAAGACCGATTTCCGTCAGGATATGCTGGCGGAGCAGTTTTAAACAAAGATGACTCGTTAAGAACGAAGGCACTATGCCTAATTGAAAAAGAACAAGAAGACAATTATAATATTCTTCAGATTTACAAGACGATATCGGAACAGGGAAAAGATTATCTTCTTGCGCTTTGTGGTGCTAAAGATGGGAATTTGAATTTTGAGGGAAAGTGTTATGTGGATCTTTTGAATCCGAGAACTGTTGAGGTGTTTATTGAAGAAACTCATGAAAAATATCTTGAAGCAGTAGGAGAATATTTTGGAAAAGAGATAAAAGGTATTTTTTCGGATGAATTTTGTTATACCCAAAAGACAGCATTTCCTTGTTTTTCGGTTCCATTTACAAATGGTCTTGAACAGGATTTTGAGAAAAAATATGGTTACAATTTAGTCGATTGTATGGAAAGCTTGTTTTGGGACAAAGAAGGATATCACAAGATACGAAGAGACTTCTATGAATTTTTGACTGTACGTTTTATTGAAAGTTTTACAAAACCTTACAATGAATGGTGCAAGAAGAACGGATTGATATTTACGGGGCATTTACTGAATGAAGACTTTTTGACAACACAGCCGGAGTGGACAGGAGCAGTAATGCCGCATTATATGCATATGGAGATGCCGGGCGTTGATAAGTTGGGAAGTGATAGAAATTATTTGTTAACAGTTAAGCAATTGACATCCGCATCGGAACAACTGGGAAAAAGAAGTCTTTGTGAGGCATATGGATGCAGTGGGCATCAGTTTGGTCCGGACGGAATTAAAAGAGTAGCTGATTGGCTGTGTGTTCTTGGTATTAATTTTATTAATCCGCATTTGACACTATATTCAGTTCGAGGAGAACGTAAGCGAGATTGTCCGCCTGACTTGTCATGGCGTCAGCCGTGGTTTAAGGTGGGTCGAGGATGCTTTGACCATATCGCAAGAGTTTGTGAGTTGATGGACAGTAAAAAAGTGTACACAGATGTACTTGTGATTCACCCGATACAATCAGTGTGGGCAGAGTATTCACCATTACATAAACCAAATCCGGTATATAGTATTTGGACGCCAAAAAACGAAAATGCCGGACAAAATTTCATTACAGAAACGGAATGTTATCAAAAACCATTTTTGGATTTATCGAATCAACTTTTAAGCGCGGGTATCAATTATCATTATGGAGATGAAATGATTATTCGTGAGCACGGAAGTTATGAAGATGGAATTATTATAGGACAATGTCAATATCGGAAAGTGATTGTTCCGCCAGTAAGTGTATTGCGAAAAGAAACAATTCAACTTATAGAAAAAATGGCGGCACAATATGGAAAAAATGCGGTAATTTTTATTCATAAGATTCCGGAGTGTGTTCCAGAGTCTATGCACGACAAAGTTACGCTTGTTAAAGATGTAAGGGCAGCGATTGCAAAATTAAGTAAAGAATATAAACGTCCGGTGGAGATAAGGAATATATATTCCGCACAGATAGCAGAACAGATTTATTATCGCTACAGCGAAGATGTAAAAGGAAGAAAAACAGTTTTTGTTGTTAATACTTCAGAAGAAAGAGGATTTGATCTTAGAGTGACATTGCCGTTTGAGACGCAACCAGCGATTCTTGATACAGTAACGGGAGTGTATTGGAAAGCACCAGGGGTATTGAAAAACGGGGAATTTGTTTGTCAGATGCATTTAAAAAAAGGTGGTTCAGCAATGTTTATTGCAGAAGACATAACTGATATGCAGGAGGCGAGTAATCTACAATGCGGTGTGTCCTTCCGAGAAGCATATAAGCTTGTTAATATCATGTCGTCTTCAACATATCAAGTGGATGACTTTAATGTTCTTCCACTTCATATTGTAGATTATAAAACAACAGGCAAAGAGTTATTACAACAACCGATAGAAGCGATTTGGTATAAAGCTTTTTATAATCTAGAAAACGGGACCCCGTTTGAGGCAGAATATCGCTTTTCTATTGCACAGATGCCAAAAAAGGTTATAGCTTTGATTGAAATGGCTCGAAATCTAGATGACGTTCTGGTAAATGGAATTTCTGTAAAATCTTCTTTGATGGAAAGCAAACAGAAATATTTTGACAAAAGTTATGATGAAGTTGTTCTTGAGAATCTTCATTTGGGTGAAAATAGAATTCGAATACAAGGAAGAACATGTAATAATATTTCAGGTGTCGGAAGTCATAAACGTATACATATGGGAACCATTCATAAACCAACCGAACTGGAAAGTATTATGCTTTTAGGAGATTTCGGTGTTGCGGCCGTAGGAAACGGACAATATGAAATTGTTCATGCTCCGAACGGCTTGAATGGTTCTGTGACAAAGTCGCTTTATCCGTTTTATACGGGAAGCCTTACATGTAAATTACAACTAGAGTCGGATGTAAGACTTTTACGTGTAGATGCAAAAGCTCAAGCGGTAGAACTTTGTATAAACGGAGAAAGTAGAGATGTTGCTTATTTACATCCGTTTGAATTCGAAGTTACAAAACATGAATCGGAGGATATTGAGATTCGGTTATATAATTCGTTGGAGAACACTTTCGGCCCATTACATTTGGGAGAACGAGACAAACTTTCTATGGTAGGGCCATCGTATTTCTCAGATATGAGGCGTTATACTAACGAACCAATTTTGTTTGACTATGGTCTGTGGTCTATCAGTCAGATGAAATAAATCACTAGAATTATCACAAAACACAGGTGCTTGTCGCATATTAGATGCTACAGGCGCCTTTTTTGTTCTTTTTAACTATAACAAGCGGAGATAAAAATCAGCAAATTAGATTGACATATATAAGCATAAATGTTATAATAAATCCATAAAATGAATGGCGTTCAATAATAATGAACGGGAAAGGCGGTATGAAAATGAAAAATACAAAATCTAAAATCAAGTTAATAGCAATGTTGCTTTCGGTAGTATTGCTTGCTGGAATGTTCACGGGATGTTCAGGCGGAGAAGAAAACAAAAAAGATAAGGATGTAGTGGTTATCAAGGTCGGTGCTCTTGAGAATGCAATTACAGATTTTACAAATCTTGGCCTTATGAAAAAGATGGAAGAAGAAATTGGAATTAGATTTGAATTTACAGACATAATGAGTTCAGCGAGTGTGTCTCTTATGTTTACTTCTGGTGATTATCCAGTTGATGTTCTTATAGGTCAAAGTGGTTTTGATTCGAAGATACAACAGGCAGCCTCGGTGGGAGATGTTGTGGAGCTTACGGATGATTTATTAGCAGAACATGCTCCACTTTGGAAAAAATTCTTTGATGAACATCCTGAGTATTATGCGGCTTCCGTTACAGATGGTACGCTACTTGGTTTACCTTATGTTCAATCTGTTGATGGTGACCGTAATCTTCGTGATGTTTGGTGGATTAATCAGACATGGCTCAACGAACTTAATTTAAAGATGCCAACTACATTAGAAGAATTTAAAACAGTTCTTCGTGCATTTAAGAATAACGCAGGTAAGGGTTCTATACCTGAGAATGTTATGCCTTGGTATAGTTTTATTGGTGGCGTAACAGGTGGTCAGTTTGATTTTTACGCAAGCTATGGCATGGAAATGTGGGATTATACTGGTTTATATGTGGATGATAATGGTCAGGTACAATGCAGTAATCTGGATGTTAGAATGAAGGCAGCTAATAAGGAACTTGCAAGTATGTATAAAGAAGGTTTGCTTGCACCAGAGTCCTGCAAGGATACTGCAGCACAATTCCAAGAGAGAATGTATTCACTACAAGAAACACCTTACATTGGTGTGTTTACTGCATATAGCGATATACCGAGTCCGGAAGATTATGTTCCTATGACGTTATTTACATCATTAAGCGGAACAGAACCGCGTGTAAGACCAGCTGAAAAAGGATGTTCTAAAAACAAAACAGTCATTTTTTCGACATGCAAAAATGTAGATAAAGTTTTGGAGGCATTTAACTGGTTGGCAAAAGAAGAAAATGCCATGAGCCTCAAATATGGTCCGGAAGGTGATGGTTGGGATTATGATGAAACAACTGATACTTATACCGTACATAATAGTAACTATGACAGAGGCACATGGGCGCCAGCTGGTAGTATTGCAGGATTGGTTGCGTTCCAATTCGATGGCAAAATTCAGTTTGACGATGGTCATGAAGTAAGTTCAAGAATTGAGGCAGCGAAGTTATATGAAGGACATATTATACCAACTTCTCATATTATACCAACTCTAGATTATAGTGGCGATGACTTAGAACGATACAATGACTTGCGTACTACAATCTTTGCAAACTATTCTAAAGGAATGGTAAGAAAGTGGGTTAATGGAACAGAAGACGTGGAATCTACCTGGGATACATATGTTGCGCAATTGAAAGCATTAGGAGTCGAAGAATATATAGAAATTGTTCAAAGAGCATACGACAATTATATGAGTGTTTTGAAATAAACGTTAGTTCATGAGCGATGAAGGAGTGAGTTTGTGAAAAAGAGAATAGTACCTCTGATTTGTTTTGTAATTTTATTATGTGTATGTACAATGCCGGTATCTGCTGTAAGCAGTACCGGCAAATGGAGTGTTCTTGCAGGATTTAGTAGTAATATGGGTACGGCAGCTACTCTTGATGACATGGTTATTATGAATGGCCATGGAAGAGCGGCATATTCTTTACCTATAGATCATTCTGTAGGGATTACGTTTCAATTGAATGAAAGATTGGAAAGCAAGTATTCATTTGTTGTTGCACTGAATAATCAGAAGAAATTAATGATTGGACAGGCAGAAAATAGAAGCAAGGGTATTGAGGTTGTTATTACGTCGATTAATAACGATAACGGCCTCAACGCTACTGTTGTAAGCTATACAACCGACGGCAACAGAAATGTAATTGGCAGCATTGTTACTAATACACCTGCCATGAATCATGACCACACAATTGCTTTTTATGAAAAAGGTGATAAATGGTGTGTAGCATTGGATGGTGGTGCAGTGATGGAAGTTGATTCTGAGAAATTAGGTTTTGATGCTGAAAAGTATATAACAGCAGGAGCACAATATTCAGTTGGTGATGATTATGCTCAAGTTTCTCATTTAAGAAATAGCATATCTTCAGTCCTTGTAGATGACGATGTTACAAAAGAATATTATGGAACTGGAAGAATTGCCAGTTCTTCCTCGAATGGATTTATGGTAGTGCGAGGGTATGGTAAGACAGCTAATACTGGCAAAGGACTTACCGCAACCAAGGGAAAAACCGAGATGGAAGGATATGGTGGTATCGCCTATTTGGGGGACAGTGTATCGAATGCTATTGCAGTTGACTTTGAAATGAATACATTTCCTCAATCAGGATATTTCTTCGGTATTAATTTAGTTAATAAAGCTGGCGTATATTATCAACCAGCGGGGACGGAATCTCAAGGGATTTCTACTAGGGTAACGGCACTTGCTGATGGTAGTGGAGTCAGTGTGGCTGTGTGGAATATCACCCAGGCTGGTTATGAAGTCTGTGGTTCTATTTCGGCAAAGGTTTCTTCGGCAACGAGCAAACATACAATTGCATTTTACAAGGAAGCGGCTGTTTGGTATGTAGCTATCGATGGAACATCACGCATGCAATTAAATGTAGGTGTTGATTTGGGTGACGAATCCTACCTTTGTGTGGGTGCAGCAGCCGGAGTAGATGCACGAGAGACAATAAAAATGTCTATTTATGACATATATATTGACGGCGAGGTAACTGATGAGATGAAGAGTGGAACCCTGAAAACTTCTGCAGTTTCCACAGGAGCTTCAAATGGAACAAGTTCCTATGGACCAGGGGGAACAAGCTTTAATTTGGATGAGAAGAATGCGATTATCGAATCTGTAGACACAAGTGTAACACCGAGGAATATTGTGAGTTCGATTGCACGTAATTTAGATGCTGTTCAAGTTATTATCATCTCATTGATGGTTATTTGTGGCTGCAGTTTGCTTGTTTGTGTATATAGAAATAAGCGATTAAAGAAAAAAGATAGACAACAGGAGGTAAACCCATGAGAAATTTAAAAAGAACGGTTCTCTTTTTGCTTGTAGGTGTTTTTGTGTTTGCAACATTTTCGGTGAATGCAAATGCAGCAAGCAAATGGTCTATCATTAGGGGATACGGTAGTTGTGTGGGTACAGGTGAAGGCCTTGAAGAAAGTATTGATAATATTACATACTTCAATGGTTATGGTGGAACATGCTATGTTGCAAATACATTTCACGAGGCAGTAGCAGTTGAATTCCAACTGATAGCATTGCCTACAACTACTCATTATTTCAGTATTGGATTAGTTAATCAAGAAGGTTATTGGATCTCGACAGGAAAAGAGGGACAAGGTATTGTCACAGAAATATCTTCCGTAAACAGGGGCGCAGAGTTGAAAGTAAAAGGCAATAATATTACTTCTGCTGGAACGAAAGAAATAGGAACAATGCAGTCCAAACTCAAAGCACTTGATGTCACACACATGTTAGTAATATATAATGATGGAACTTTTTGGTATGTATCACTTGATGGAGTGACATTAGCGCCAATTCCGATGTCGGAGGTTTCGTTAGGGAAAAACAGTTGGCTGGTTATCGGTGCCAACGGAAGTTCGACCATGCAAGCAGTAGTAACAAATATATATGCAGATGATCAAGTCACATCAAGCATGAAGGATGGTACGGACGTGAAACAATCTGCGGAAGATAACGCTTCACTTAGTGTGTATACTGATGCAGAAGAACGATTGATTATTGGAGAAATTGTGAAAGATGGAGAGTTGTCATATTTGCAACCTGGAAACACGAGGAAGGATGCACAACAGTCAAAATTAAATCTACAGGTATATATATATGCGGGCAGTGCAGTTTTGGCATTAGCGGGTGCAGTTCTAGTGTTTGTTTTAAGTTATAGAAAAAGGAAAAGGTCAGAACATAAAGATGTTTATGAAGTGAGTGAGGAGGTTTCTTATGAAAAAAATTAAAAGATTTTTGGCATTGTTTCTTTCCATAAGTATTTTAGTCACAATGACACTTTCTTCGGGTATCGGAGTTTTGGCAACAGAAAACATAACAGGAAACACAACAGGAACGGAAACTTTGTTTATGGATGATTTTTCTGATAGTGAATATACCAAAACAAATTGGAGTAATCCAAATCAAATGACAGTTAATAGTGATGGTACAGTTACACTTGCAGCAGGAAAAAATACATCGCCGATTAATTCCCTTACATGGTCCGATTATACTGTGGAGGCAGATGTGAAGTTTACACCAACTGATAGTAATCACTTTGCGGGCTTAGTAGGTTACGGACAAGGTTTGAACGGTGGAAATGAATATGAGTTTGGACTCCATGCAGTTTCTGCGACAGACATTCGTGCAAGACTTTATACGCGTGTAACTAACGTAGAAGGAGCAACAGCAATAAATAAGGTCACAACTGTCAAATATTCAACAGACACCGAGTATCATCTGAAGATGGTAGTCGATGGAAGTAGCATTCGCTGTTATATTGGTGACGACCTGATTTTTAATGAAGCGTGCACAGTATTCGACAAGGGGTGTCCTTCATTGAGAACTGTGGGAGTTGAGGCGACTTTTGATAATTTCCAGGTGTCTTTCACTGATGATTTTTCTGATAGTGAATATACGAAAAGAAATTGGAGTAATCCAGATGTAATGACGGTTAATGCTGATGGTACAGTCACGGTTGCAGCAGGAAAAAATACATCGCCGATTAATTCCCTTACATGGTCCGATTATACTGTGGAGGCAGATGTGAAGTTTACACCAACTGATAGTAATCACTTTGCGGGCTTAGTAGGTTACGGACAAG